>NZ_JAFAVV010000303.1 GCF_019242285.1 Bradyrhizobium sp. | reverse complement strand
GGCACGGTGACCGCGGGCAATGCGTCGGGCGTCAATGATGGCGCGGCGGCAATGATCCTTGCTTCGGAGGAGGCCGTGAAGAAGCACGGCCTGACGCCGCGGGCGCGCATCCTTGGGCTCGCCTCGGCCGCAGTGCCGCCGCGCATCATGGGCATCGGCCCGGTGCCAGCGACGCGCAAATTGATGGAGCGGCTGGGGTTGAAGATCAGCGATTTCGATCTGATCGAGCTGAACGAGGCGTTCGCCTCGCAGGGCATCGCCTGCCTGCGCCAGCTCGGCGTCAAGGACGACGCCGACTTCGTCAATCCGCATGGCGGCGCGATCGCGCTCGGTCATCCCCTCGGCATGAGCGGCGCGCGGCTGGCGCTGACGGCCGTGCACGGGATGGAGAAGCGCGGCGGCAAGCGCGCGCTCGCCACCATGTGCGTCGGCGTCGGCCAGGGCGTCGCGGTGGCGATCGAGAAAGTGAACTGAGCTGCCTGCCCCTCATCCTGAGGAGCGGCGCCTTTGCCGCGTCTCGAAGGATGAGGTTCGTGCGGTGGCCTCATGGTCCGAGACGGCGCTTCGCGCCTCCTCACCATGGGGACGAAACAGGGAACGTGGACACATGACCATCGCGCGCGAGCAGGACGTCACGGCCGCCGTGCTCGCCGTGATGGAGCAGACCACCAATCCGCGACTGCGCGAGATCATGGTCGCGCTGATCACGCATCTGCACGGCTTCATCCGCGACGTCCGCCTCACCGAGGCGGAATTCCGCGAGGCCATCGCGATCCTCGCTGAGCTCGGGCAGCGCACCACCGACCGTCATAACGAAGTCGTGCTGATGGCGGGTTCGCTCGGCGTGTCGTCCCTCGTATGCCTGCTGAACAATGGCGACAATGGCAACACCGAGACCTCGCAGTCGCTGCTCGGACCGTTCTGGCGGCTCAATTCGCCGCGCCTCGAGAATGGTGGCTCGATCGTGCGCTCGGAGACGCCGGGTCCGCCGTTGTTCGTGCGGGGACGCGTGGTCGATCCGAATGGCGCGCCCATCGCGGGCGCCGAGGTCGATGTCTGGCATTCCTCGCCGGTTGGCTTCTATGAGAACCAGGATCCCGGGCAGGCCGACATGAACCTGCGCGGCAAGCTCACGACTGATGCGCAGGGCCGCTTCTGGTTTCGCTCGGTGCTGATGAGCGGCTATCCGATCCCGACCGATGGCGTGGTCGGACGGCTGCTCCAGGCGCAGCATCGCCATCCCTACCGGCCTGCCCATCTGCATGCGCTGATCGTGAAGCCGGCATTCAAGGTCCTGGTCTCGCAGGTCTACGATCCCGCCGATCCGAACATCGACAGCGACGCGCAGTTCGGTGTGACCAGGGCATTGATCGGCGATTTCGTCCGCCACGACGTGCCGCGCCCCGATGCGCCAGACGTCGTCCCGCCCTGGTACGCGCTCGACCACGTTTACCGGATGGAAGCAGGCGAAACGGTGCTGCCGCGCGCGCCGATCAAGTAGCAGGCCGTCCTCGATGCGCAGTGCAGCGTTTGCGGCGCAGCGTATCCCACGACATCGGTTGCGCTGCATTTTACGTGCCGCAGCGCCGTGCGCTTAACTATCAACTGACGTTGAGCAGCCTGCGCCGCATGTGCCCGCTTAGCCCACCCTGCCGATCTGTTCGCTTCCTCTATTCCATCACCGCATGTTCCGGGCCGGCCGCCTGCTTGCGCAGCGCGACCTTGGTCGAGCCGATCATGAGGGCGAGCGGAATCGAGGCCAGGATGAAGATCATGATGAGCTGGTAGTCGTGCGAGAAGGCGATGATCTGCGCCTGGAGCCGCAGCATGACGTCGGCCAGCGCACGGCCCGAGTCGGTGTTCATGTTGATCATGCCCGCGACGTCGGGCATCTGCATGGCGTGATTGAATGGATTCACGTTGTTGTTGAGGATCGCATAGATGCGCCGCGATCCTTCCGTGAGCTGCGCGATCACCACCGAGATGCCGACCGAGCTCGCGACGTTGCGCATCAGCGTCAGCATCGAGGTGCCGTCGGTGCGCAACTGGCCGGGCAGCGTCATGAACGCGACCGTCGAGAGCGGCACGAAGACGAGGCCGAAGCCAAAGCCCTGGACGATGCTCACGGTGACGATCTCCGGCACGCCGGTCTGGTCGGTCCAGGCGGTCATGTAGTAGAGCGACAGCGCGGTGAGACCAAGACCAGCGATGATCAGCGTGCGCGCCTCGATGTAGCGCATCAGCCGGCCGACCAGCATCATGGCGACGAAGGTGCCGCAACCGCGGCTCGCCAGCAGCACGCCGGCGGTGATGATGGGATAGCCGATCACGTTCTGCAGATAGGGCGAGGCCAGCGCCATGGTCGAATACAGCACCAGGCCCATCACCGTCATGAAGATGCAGCCGGTGAGGAAATTGCGGTCCTTGAACAGCGCGAACTGGATGAACGGCCGCGTGGTCGTGAACGAGTGGGCGAAGAAATAATAGAAGCCGATGGCGGAGATGATGAACTCGGCGATGATCTCGTTGGATTCGAGCCAGCCGAGTTGCTCGCCGCGATCGAGCGCCAGCTGCAGCGAGCCGATTGCGACCGCGAGTGCGGTGAAGCCGAACCAGTCGAACTTCAGGTTCAGGTTCTTTTTGGTCTCGTCCATGAAGACGATCAGGCCGAGCACGGTGATAAAGCCGAACGGCAGGTTGACGAAGAACACCCAGTGCCAGGAATAGGTCTCGGTCAGCCAGGCCCCGAGCGAGGGGCCCATGATCGGGCCCATCATCACGCCCATGCCCCAGATCGACATCGCCTTGGCGCGCTCCTGCAGCGAGTACATGTCGAGCATCACCGCCTGCGACAGCGGCACCAGCGCCGCGCCGAACACACCCTGCAGGAGGCGGAACAGCACCATCTGGTTGATGTCCTGCGCCAGCCCGCACAGCACGGAGGCGACCGTGAAGCCGGCCGAGCAGATGATGAAGATGCGCTTGC
>NZ_JAFAVV010000979.1 GCF_019242285.1 Bradyrhizobium sp. | reverse complement strand
CTCCTTCTTGAATTTCTGCTGCACGCGCTTGACCATAGCCACCGCCTCGTCTCTGGTTCCGAATTCAGCGGCACCTGCAGGCAGCGCCCCTACGAGCAAAACCGACAGCATTGCCAAAACCGTCACAACACGGGGCATGGGTTTTCTCCAGAGATTTGGTCGGACGTGCACGCGGATTGGGGTCGACGGCGAGAGCTGCGGCGAACACTCATCCGCCGGTTGAGGGTGATAGGGGAGTGCCACGTCAGCTTGGTGCACCCGCAAGTAGACGCGGAATGCGGCGATTTTTCGGTTGAACAATACCGCGCGAGATTCCGCGCGGCGGCAACCGATACGCACAGACAACGTGAGGCCAAAAAGCGACCGTCATTGACGGATGATGCGAAGTTCGGAAATCGGAACGCCCGTTCGACGAAGCAACGGGCGCGCCGATCAGGATCGATGTCGGCGTCGCCAGGGCGCGCTCATTTCAGTACCAGGCTGTTCTCGTCGAGCGGCTGGGCGATCTGGCCCAGCTCTTGCAGCACGTTCACCCAGACCGCGAAGTCCTGTGCGTTGAGCGAAAATCGATAGGTCACGAACGGAATCTTCTGGACCACGGGTTCGGGCAGCTTGGTGTATTTGGCGAGGATGGCGCGAGCTTCCTGCGGATTCGCGTCCATGTACTGCTTGGCCTGCTCGAGCGAGGCAACCCAGGCCTCGACCACTGCATGATTGTCGGTCGCCCATTTGCGTTCGGAGATCCAGAACGTGTAGAGGACCTGGTCGCCCACCGAGAGCAACGGGTCGCCGAGCGACCGGTTGCCGGCCGCAAGCAACTGCCCGGCGAACGGCTCGAGCGCCTCGACGACATCGACGTTCCCCGCCTTGAGCTGGTCGGGCATGTTGGGAAACGGCACCTCGACGGCCCGGATGGAGTCCAGATCGATCCCGTTCTTCTTGAGATCATGGAGGACCGAGACATGGATGATGGCGCCGAGCGTCGGCGTCGCGATCACCTTGCCCTTCAGGTCCTGCATGCCCGTGATCGGAGAGTCCTTCCGCACGATCAGGTGCGTGCTCGGATTGTCCTTGGTCTCGATCCCCTCGCCTGCGATGGCCACGACGTCGATCCCCGCCAGCACGGCCTTGATGATGTCCGGCGGCGTCGACGGCGCAAAATCGAACTGGCGCCCGAGCGTTCCCGGCAGCACGGACAGGTTCTGCGTCGCCGACAGCGTGACGTCGAGGCCGTTCTTCTCGAAGATGCCCTTGTCCTTGGCGACCCATGCCGGGAGCCAGGAGACGACTGGAATATAGGCGGCTCGCACCGGCGTCAGATCCGCCGCTGTGGCGGGCGCGACGAGCTCCGCGGCGATGCAAACAACACCCGCAATCAAGCCGGCCAGCGATCGTTTCAACTTACGTGCCACCCTATCCCCCCAAAAACCGATGCGCATTGCTTCGCTGCGACATCAACCATGTGACGCCGCACGGCAAGACCTGATATCACATCGGCAGGCGAATTTGAGGCGGCGTTCTCCGCCGTGACACGGCTCGGACTAACCGAGCAGGGCGAACGTTCGAAGGCGCTCGAGCTTTGCGAGCGTCTTCAAATGAGGACCACGACCTCAACGGTTGATCTCCGGCCCGCCATCCTTGAGCTCTGCTCAACCTTCGCACCCGCCCTGGCGCGCCCCTCGGCATCAGCCTCGCAATCTCGGAAGCACATGTTCTCCGAAAAGCTCGACGGTCCGCACCGGGTCCGACGCCAGGCTGACCGTGAGCATCAACCGCTTGGCGCCCGCGTCCTTGGCGGCCAACGCGCGCGCGAGGCATTGTTCAGGCGTGCCGCAAATCGCCAGACGCCCGGAAAGATAGTCGAACAGACCGAGTTCGCGCACCAGCCTGATGTCCGCGTCGCCCGGCCGGGTGCTGTAGCGCCGGCGCAACTCGAGAAGCGGTTCGCGAAGATGTTCGGGCACCCCGCGGCTTTCGAGGTTCTTGTCGCCGATGACGTACCCGGCCAGGAACGCCAGCATGGCCCCGACCTTGTCGCGCGCGACGTCGCCGTCGACGGCGCAATCCAAAGCGGCTATTTGCCACATCTCGACGTCTTCCGCGGCGCGGCCGGCTTCCGAGATCGCTTTGGCGACTGTGGCCGTGGATTGAGCGATGTTGTCCCCGCCCAGGCCGAAATTGAGAAAGACGCCGTCCGCGGTCCGTCCGGCTGCCGCCAGGCTGAGCGGATGGGAAGCCGCTACGAACACCTTCGACGGCTTCTTGACCCACGGCAAATGGGCCGTCGCCTCATCGAGCGTCGCGGGCTCGCCGCGCAGCAGCGTCTTGATGAAGGTGACGCCCTCACCGAGCTCCTTCGCCGTCGATTTGCTGCGGCCGAGGTTCCTGGTGCCGCTATGACCCGCACCGATACCGAGCACGGCGCGGCCTTCGGAGATCCGATCGATCGATGCGATCGCGGCTGCACTGACTGCGGCGTCACGGGTCACGAGGTTCGTCACGCAAAGCGCCACGCGCGCCTTCTTCGTGAGGCGCGCCGCGAGCGCCGCCGAGACCCAGGGGTCCATCGCATTGCCGGGCGTATCGGCGATGCCGATCATGTCGTAGCCATACCGGTCGGCGCGATCGGCGAGGTCCTCGATCAAGCCGGGATTGTAGGGCCAGAAGAAGAATCCGACTTCCATATCTCGACCTCCTAGAAGTTCTCGCCCTGGGTCTTCGGCGGCCAGCGACGCAACAGGATGGCCTCGACGACGGCGAAGACATTGTTCACGAGCAATCCGAACAGGCCGATCAGGACGAGAAGTCCATAGACCTGCGAGGACTGGAAGTTGCGCTGCGCGCCGATCATGAGCGCGCCGATTCCCTCGATCGAGGTCAGTATCTCGACCAGAAGCGTCACGACGATCGCAACGGGCAGCGCGACACGAATGCCGAGCAATATCGCAGGAAGCACCGACGGCAGCACGATCAGCCGCATCCGGTCGAGCGCCGACAGGCGGAATGAACGCGCGACGTCGAGCAGCAGCGGATGCACGCGTTCCGCGGCGGACGCGGTGTTGAGGAGAATGGGCCAGATCGCCGCGAGCACGACCACTGTCAGCTTCATGCGCTCATCATAGCCCATGAAGAGGATCGCCACCGGGACGATCGCCGGCGGCGGAACGGCCCTCAGGAATTCGAGCAGCGGTCCGGCGGCGCGGCGAAACCTCGGAAATACACCGATGAACAAACCGGCCGCGGTTCCGATGGCGACCGCGAGAGCCAGCCCGAGCAACAGGGTTATGGTCGTGGCCAGCAAGGCCGGATACAGCCGTCCGCTCTTCGAAAGCAGCATCAGACCGTTCCACCAGTCGGAAGGCGGTGGAAAATAGGCCGAACGGCCGGTCTGCAGGAGTTGCCAGGCACCGAGCAGAACGACGAGCGGGAGCAATCCCCTAGCCGACGGCAATGCGGCGACGCCGAGCCTGACATAGTGCAGCCAGGGACGTGCGGACCTCACGGCTCGCCCCGCAATTGACGGAAGGACGGAAGCAAGGCCTCCGCCAGGGCCAGCATTCCGGCATTGAGAGCAATGCCGATCAGTCCGACGGTCACGATATAGGCAAACATCAGATCGGGCCGCAGCGCCTGCTGCTCGCGCACGATGCCGTAGCCGAGGCCTGCCGGATTGCCGACCATTTCGGCGATGACGGCGAGCACGAGCGCGAGGCCGAGACCGATACGGGCACCGGCGACAATCGGCGGCATCGCCGCCGGCAAGACGATGCGGAGGATGGTATCGCGGCGGCTGAGGCGAAAGGTGCGGCCGACGTCGTGAAGTCGCTGATGAACCGAGGTGACGCCTCCCATGGTGTTGACCAGCACCGGCCAGAGCACGGGAAGGATGGTGACGACCATTTCGGTTTTCAGCGAAAAGCCGAACAGCAGGAGGGCGACGGGCGCAAACGCGACCCCCGGCATCGGCCGCAGGATCTCGATGCTCGCGAGGCTGTAGCGCCGCGCGGTCGCCGACAAGCCGAGCAGAAAGCCGAGCGAGACGCCGAGCACCATCGCCGCCGTCCATCCGATCGCAACCGCACTCAGCGTGTGCGCGATATCGGACGCCAGAAGACCTTCCCTGGCGAGTTCGCCCCACCCCCGGGCGATGGCCGATGGCGCCGGCAGGTATTCGTAGTCGAGCAATCCCGACCTGACGATGGCTTCCCATGCCAGCGCGACGAAAACCAGGACGGCGGTGCCGGGCCAATTGATCCTCGCGATCAAGCGCCCCTTAGCCATGTTCGCGTCCGATGGCCTGGTGGACGGCGTAGCGATATTCGAGAAACTGCGGAAGCTGGCGCGTCGAAAGCTGATCGCGCGGCGCCGGCAGGCCGATGTCGAAGACCTGCTCGATCCGACCGGGCGAGCCCTTCAGCACGACGATGCGGTCACCGAGGTAGACCGCCTCCTCGATGTCGTGGGTGATGAAGACGAAGCTCGTGCCGGTGCGATCGCGGACCCGAAGCAGTTCGTCCTGCATCGACGCCTTGGTCATGGCATCGAGCGCGGCGAACGGCTCGTCCATGAGCATCACGGCGGGACGCAGCGCCAGGGCGCGCGCGATCTGAACGCGCTGCTGCATGCCGCCCGACAACTGCCAGGGATAGTCCTCGGCGTTCTTTTCAAGACCCACCAGGGCCAGCGCGTCGCGCACCCGCTGCCCGACTTCCTTCCGATCGAGGCGGCGCTCTATTCCAAACGCGACGTTGGAGGCGACCGTGCGCCACTGCAACAGCGCGTTGGAATAATCCTGGAATACGATGACGACGTCGTCGGGTGGGCCGTCGAGCTGCTTTCCATGCACCAGCACCGAGCCGCCCGACGTGGGCGTGAGGCCTCCCATCGCTCTCAACAGCGTGGTTTTTCCGGTTCCCGAAGCACCGACGATGGTCAGGAACTCTCCGGAGCGAACCAGGAGGGAGATGTTCTCGATGATGCGCTTGCGGTTGTACTTGTGAAGCAATTCGACGATCACGGACCGGCACTCGAACGCCGGGTTTGAGGCCCCCGCGCCCGGCTCGGATCTGTGGTCCGCCGACCCCATCTAGGGTGTCACGACCAGCTTGGAGGAATCGACCTCCTTGTCGAGCTGATCGACGTCCTTGAGCGCCGCCGCCCACACCTGGATGTCCTCCGCCTTGATCGCGAAGCGGTAGGTCGGAAACGGCGTCGCCTGCACCACCGCTTCGGGCAATTTGGTGTACTGCGCCATGATCTTGCGCGCCTCTTCGGGATTCTTCTCGATGAAGCTCTTGGCATCCTCGAGCGCGGCAATCCAGGCCTCGATGGTCGGAAGATTGGCGCGCGCCCACTCGCCCTGCGAAATCCAGAACGGGAACAGCACGTCCTTGCCGACCGACAGCAGTGGGTCCGCGATCGAGACGTTGCCGTTCGCGCGCAGCGCCCCGGCGAAAGGTTCCACGGATTCGACGGCATCGACCCGCTTCGCCTTCAGCTGGTCGGGCATGTTCGGGAACGGCACCTCCACGGCCCTGACGCTCGTCGGATCGACACCGTTCTTCTTGAGCCAGTACAGCACCGAAACGTGGATCACGCCGCCGATCGTGGGGGTCGCGATCAGCTTTCCGACCAGGTCCTTCGGCCCCGCGATCCCCGAGTCCTTGGCGACGATGACATGCGTCGAAGGATTGTCCTCGGTCTCGAACACCTCCGAGGCGACGGCAACGACGTCCAGTCCGGAGGCGACCGATTTGAGCAGATCGGGCGCGGTGCTCGGCACGATCTCGAACTGCTTTCCGACCGTCCCCGGCAATATCGATAGGTTCTGCGCGACGCTCAGCGTGACGTCGAGCCCATGCGCCTTGAAAAACCCCTTCTCTTTCGCAACCCACGCGGGCAGCCAGGTCACGACGGGAATATAGGCGGCGCGGACTGCAACCGGCGATTGGGTTTGGGCGTAACTGTGTTGCGCCGGCCCCGCCGCCACCGCTGCACAAACCACGATGCACGCCGCCTTCACACGCAGACGGACCTTCGACGACAGATCATGGTGTTGCACTTCGCGGCCTCTCCAAATCCACAATTGATTGCACGTTGCGTAGTCCTACAATGGAGTTCTCAGCTACAGCAAGCGCGAATGCGCCGCACCGCCCTGACGGACTCGAGCATGGATCGGCTTTCGAATCATTGCGGTATGGGAGCATGAGACAGGCCGGGCCCAAGACAAACCAAGACCTGCAGGAGCACGCGATGACGGGATTTGCCTTCAGCGTTCAGGGCCGCGTTGCCAGGATCGTTTTCAACCGACCCGACGCGCAGAACCTCCTCTCCAGCGATCTGCTGCTGGCACTGCGCAGCGTCGCCAGTGACCTGGCCACCAACCGCGACATCCAGGTGCTGACCGTCACCGCAGAAGGGACCGAATGCTTCTCGACGGGCATCTTGACGCCGGCGTTGCGGGGACAGCTCGCCAAGGATGAGGTCCTGCAACTGATCCGCCTTGCGAACGAGACCTTCGATGCGGTCGAGGCGCTGCCGCAGATCACCATCGCCGGCCTGAACGGCTATGTGCGCGCCGGCGCCGTCGAGCTCGCCCTCGCCTGCGACATCAGGATCGCCGGCGACCATGTCCGCCTCGTCTCGCCGGAAGCCAAATGGGGCGGCTTTCCGGGCGCGGGTGCGCCGGTCCGGCTTCCGCATCTCGTGGGCACTGCTCGAACGCTCGAGCTGCTTTGCACGGGTCGCGAAATCGACGCGAGCGAAATGGAAAGATACGGCCTGGTCGAATTCGTGGTGGAGCGAGATCAAGTCCACGCGAGAATGGATGCCCTTGCCGAAACGATTGCAAGCAACGGGCCGCTGGCCACGCGGGGAACGAAACGCATCGTCAGACTGGGGGAAGCGGCCGGCCCTCGCGCCGCACGCGAGCTGTCCGACGCGCTCCGTTCCGCGCTCGAGTTTTCGCAGGACGTCGACGAAGGCATCGCCGCGGCACGAGAAGGAAGAAAACCTAAATTTGCGGGAAGGTAGAACAGTCGAGGCGTGGCAGGATCTTTTCTGAATGGCGCTTTCAGAGCTGACTTGAGCGAAGTCCGTTTCCAGCAGAACTTTTCTCCATCGTCACGAAAGTGAAATACGATGCAGCCGATTGACTCGATCCGAAAAAGCGACGCCGCGCTCGTGACGTCCTGAGCCTCTGCCCGCGATTGCCGCTGCCGAGGAGAATAAAGAGTTTGTTTTTCTGGTTTGTCGTGTACATAATCTCTTATTGCCATAGTCAAATTGTGCGCAGTTTTAGTGATGGAACGTGAAGAGTTCCGAGATGGCTTGTTGTTGTCGCTACGACACGCGTTGCAGGAGCTCACGGCTTTCGACCAATCGGCGATTGCTCTGGCGAAGCAGGTGCTCTCGGCTCCCACCATCGGTGACAGCACGGACGCACTCTTCCGGCTGACACCCGCGGGCTGGGTGGTGCTCGTCGACTACTGCGCCGCCAATTGGACCGGCAACGGCAGGCATGCGCTCGATCTGTTCGGCGGCAGCAGCTTTTCGTATCTCCATCCGAAGCCGGAAGGCGTGCTCGTCCTCGTGCACGCGTCGTTCGCCCTCCTCGCTGCGCTCGCGGCCGAGGAGGCGGGCGAGGCAAATCCGGCCAGGCTGTCGGCAAGCGGCATCGAGCTGGCCGGACAGGTCGAAGCCGCCGGGCTACCGGCAATCGCCCACCGGCTGCTGAGCTGCCTATTCCACCTGTTGCCCGCGGTATCGGCCGCCCGCCTGCCGGTCGCCGAAAAGTGCCTTCAGTGTGGCGAAGCCGCGGGGCAGACAGACCTGGTTGCGGCCGGTGCCGCGGCGTGCGCGCTGTGCCGTATCGACCTGGCGGGCGAGACACAGGCCGAACGTCTCGCCGCCTTTGAAGCGCTGGAATTGGCGATCGAACGCATCTCGGCCGCGTCCGAAGCCGCCCGCGAGCAGCTCGCTGTCGCCTTGGTGAGCCTTTCGAGGAAGCCTGAGAACCTCTATCTCCAAAATCTGCTCGTCCATCTCGTGCCCCACATTAAGAACGCAGGGGGCTTGACGCTGCTGGCTGGCAAGCAGCCATGGCCGGCGCGCGTAACCGAATTCTCCGACGATGAGGACGAGACCGCGGCCATGGAGGCCCATGTATGGGCACTTCGGCACGACCTCGAGGTGGACCGTGACCATCTGGGCCTGCTTCCGGTCCCGGCGCTGCGCAATCCGACTGCCGACTGGCTCGACTGGACGCTGTCGCATCCGGCCTACCTGCGGGCCGTGCCGAACGGGCGCTCTTTCCTCGAGGAAAAGGACGCCCAGCGCCACCTGCTCGATTTCGCGCATGAGGTGACGCATGTCAAAAGCCTGCTTGGATATCTCGGCTTGGCCATGGCGGCGTTGCGTGCCGTTCTTCTCCACCGGCGGATCAACGACTGGGCGCGCGGCGGCCGCGGCCCCGAAGAGATATTGGCTCTGCGCCGGGCCGGCTTCGAGGCGCCGCCGATCGATCCGACCAACGAGGCCGATCTGCTCTGCGCGGAGATCACGCTCGAGCTCGTGCTGAAGGCCCGTGCCTTGCAAGATGTCTGGACGGCCTGGATGGAAGGACTGGCCGTCTTCGGCGAAGCCGCCGCGGAGGTACCGGATCCGGACGCAACGCAATCCGTCGGAGCCGCGCTGCGCTGCCTGGTGGACTTCCGGGTTGAACGGAAACCCGGCCAGGAGCTCACGCAAGAGGAACTCCAGGCTCAGGTCGAAGCATTCTTCGACGACGTGGGCGGGCGGTGGGCATCGGCAGCCGAGGCCCGCGTGCCGGGCCGGCTCCGCGAGCTGATGGCGACACCGCACACGCCCTATCTCGCCGGCTACCTGGCGGTACGCGGCGTGGTCGCGGCATGGCGGGCGCGACTCGGTCGACCGCTGGGAGGACCCGCTGCCTTTCGGGCCCTGGTGTCCGCCACCCGCCTCTCGATCGCCGACTCGATCCCGAGCCTTGCGCTCCGCAGCGATCGGTTCGCCGCAGCGGCGGAAGCCGGCCTGTCCGCTTGGGTCAAACGCTTGGCAGGGCTACCAGCCGACAGGCTCGATTTGCTGCTCACCGATCCGGCCGAAGATGAGAGGCGCCCCCCGCTCGGTTGGCGAGACGGGTGCTCTGTGCAGCTTTCATCTGAAGAGCAGGCCGCTCTGGCCGGGAACGTGCTGCGCCGCATGGTGTCCGAAGCCTTCCTGAGCTTGGCCGACCCGGCCGACGTTGGGCGCTGGGGCGCGGCCGGCGATCCGGATCACGAAAAGGCGGCTCGGTGGGCGAAAGGCCTCGCCGAGCTGCGCCAACGGGAGGACAGCAAGACCGAAGAGGCGGAAGCAGCCCAGATGGCCTCATCCTGGCTGACATTGGCGATGCTGCTTCCCCTCGGTCGCGCCGACGCGCGCTTCTACTTGGCGGTCGGCCCGGAGGACAGCAAGAGCCGCCTGTCCCTCATCATCCGCAAAGCCACGCGCGCCGTGGGCATGGAGCTTCCGAGCAGCGATTTTCTCATGCTTCCGCTGTCGCGCCAAACGGCGACGGCGCTCGCCGAGGAGGTCCGTGCACGAGGGACACCGCGGATGGAAGTGCTGCGGCTGGTGGACTTGGGCCACTATGTCGCGCCACCGCTGCCCTGGCCGCTCGTCGTGCTTCGTTATGGAGATTGGCTCCATGTGCTGCTCGGCGACCGCAGCACGAACGCCACCCTCGTCGATGGTGCCGATCGCGACCACCCTCTTGCGAACGCCATTCGCGGACGACTGTGGCCGGAGGACCCGATCGGGCTCGATGCCATGCCGCGCGGAGACGCCCTGGCCAGCCACACACTTGCGCAACTCGGTGCTGCCCCTCCTGGAGACTCCTTCACCATGGTCTGGCGATCTGCTCTCTGCACGTTGGCGGAACGGATCGGCGATGAGTCGGCCCGTCGGACCGCGCAGTGCCGCGCGGCGAGCCTCATGCTCGAAGCGCTCGGTCACACGCCTGCGCACGCGGCAGAGTATGCGGCACAGCGTTTCGAGGCGCTGACAAAGCGCGCCTTTCGGCTCAACATCGCCACGTCGCTGTTCCGGACCGGGTGCTTACCCGGCCAAGACCCTTGGCTCGATCAGCGGGCAGCCGAGGTCGCCGCCAGCGGCTTCGATATATTCGAGCGTGGCGCTCATGGCTGGGATGTTCGCGCTGCTTCACAAGGAACCACGGCATGACCTTTCTCGTACTTGCTACTCGCGCCAATCTTCACAATGAGGCACTTGCAGCCGCCGACGCGGTGGGAGCCGATGGTGCGCCACCGGTTGGGAGACTTAACGCCCCCGCGCTCGATGACGCCAAGCTCTGGGTGACCCGACTTTGGGACACGGCGGCTGGCGCGATCGAAGCCGCGTGGGAGGATGGCCGAGCGGCCGCGGCACCATTGATCGAGCGCTTCGGCCAGGAAATCCTGGAATTGCGCGAGACCTTTGCCGAAGGCGCAAAGGCGGTCATCGATCTCGTGGCCGAGCGGCTCGCTGAATACGCGCGGACCTTGACTCGGCGGTTGATGAGCCAGTTCGAAGAAAACCTGACGATCGGCGTTCATCGCTTCGAGGTACGCGGCATCACAGTGCAGCAGAAGCTCAAGATGACTGGCACGTTGAAAGCTTCGCTCCACGAACTCTGCTCTTTCGTTAGCGAAGGTGAGATCACCGTTTCGGCAAAGTATGCGGTATGACCGGCCCAGACCCGGATCGGGAACGATCCTCCGTTCGTCCGCAATGACCAGTGGAGTCGCACGCTCCGGACTCATGCGTTCGCATAAGGCTTGATGATCTCCTCGCCGAAGCGGGCCAGTGTCGTTTCGAGATCGGGCATGAACGCGGTCACCGGCAGCGCAAGACGGCCCGCGCCGCGCGCGATGCGCTCCTCGACGGCGGCGCGCGGGTCGGCGCCGGACTTCGGCAGCGCGCCGGGACAGCCGAGGGTCAATTCCACCTTCGCCGGATCGCGGCCGGCCTGTTCGGCCGAACGGCGCACGATATCGAGCAACGGCATAATGTCGACCTGGGCGCCGATCGAGGGGAAGAAGCCGTCGCCGAGACGGCCGGCGCGGCGGGCAGCCGCTTCCGAGTGGCCGCCGACGACGATCGGCACCGATTTCGCGACCGGCTTCGGATTGCAGCTCACCTTGTCGAATGTCACGAATTCGCCCGCGAAGCTCGCTGCATCGCCGGCCCACAAGGCGCGCATGGCCGCGACATATTCGTCGGCGCGCTTGCCGCGACGCTCGAACGGAATGCCGAGCGCCTCGAACTCCTCCTTCAGCCAACCCACCCCGATGCCGAGCTCGATCCGGCCGCCGCTGAGATAATCCAGCGTGGCGACCTCCTTGGCCAGCACCAGCGGGTTGCGCTGCGGCAGGATCATCACGGCCGTCATGAAGCGCAGCCGCGTGGTGGCGGCGGCGACCCATGTCAGCCAGATCAATGGATCGGGCAGTCTCGTCGATGGATTGCCCGGCAGCCGGCCGCCCGGCGCATAGGGATAGACGCTCGTGTAATTGTCGGGAAACACGACGTGCTCGACGGCGAACACGGAATCGAAACCGGCTGCCTCCGCCAGGCGCACCAGACGGCGCGCGCCTTCGGGGTCAGGGAACGTGTTGTTGCCGAAGTGCAGGGCGAATTTCATGAGGCGGCTCCTTCCCGGATCGCGCGGCGCGTTCGATCGGCGCCTTCCAAAACGCCATCATGACACGCGGCAAGGAGACCGGCGAGCCGTTCATGGCAGCCTCCCGGCACGCGCTGCCGCCTGTTCAAGCGACCCGGCGCTTCGTATCCTCAAGCGAGGGAGGACACGGCGATGAAGCTTGGTCTGTCAATCGGCTATTCGGGCCCCCATCTCGAGGTGCCGGTCGCGCTCGTGCAGCGCGCGGAAGAGCTCGGTTACGACTCGGTCTGGTCGGCCGAAGCCTATGGCTCCGACGCGATCACGCCGCTCGCCTTCCTCGCCGCCAAGACCAGCCGCATCAAGCTCGGCACCGGCATCATGCAGCTCGCCGCGCGAACGCCGGCCAACGCCGCGATGTCGGCCGCCAGCATTGATGCGATGGCCGGCGGCGGCCGCTTCATCGCGGGCCTCGGCGTCTCCGGACCGCAGATCGTCGAGGGCTGGTACGGCCAGCCGTGGGGCAGGCCCTATTATCGGGTCAAGGATTACGTCGCGATCATGCGCAAGATCTTCAAGCGCGAAGGCCCCGTGACGCACGAAGGCCGCGAGATCAGCCTGCCCTACCAGGGCGAAGGCTCCGCTGGCCTCGCCAAGCCGCTGAAGTCGATCCTGCACATGAATCCCGACATCCCGATCTATCTCGCAACCGGCGGTGAAACGATGGTCAAGCTGACGGCCGAGATCGCCGACGGCTGGCTGCCGCTGGGTTTCGTGCCCGGCGCCATGGAGGAGTACCGCCCGTGGCTGGAGGAAGGCTTCCGCCGCGCCGGCAACGGCAAGAGCCTGAAGGATTTCACCATCCAGGCCTCGGTCCATGTCGAGGTCGACGATGACGTGAAGAGCGCGCTGGCGCGCCTCAAGCCGGAGGTGGCGCTCTATGTGGGCGGCATGGGCCACCGGACCAAGAATTTTCACAACGACGTCATGGTCCGGCGCGGCTTCGGCGACGCTGCCGCGCGCATCCAGGAACTCTACCTCGCGGGCCGCAAGGACGAAGCCATCGCCGCCGTGCCCGACGAGTGGGTCGATCTGAAATCGCTGGTCGGCCCGCCGGCCCGCATCCGCGAACGCTACCGCGCCTGGGAGGACAGCGGCGCGGATTCGCTCAGCGTGCGATCGCATCAGTCCGAGGCCATCGAGGTGATGGCCATGGCGGCGCGGCTGAACTGAGGCGGGGGCGGAAGGAAGGACGGCGCATGAGTGTCGCCATCGGATTGGGCATTGCGGAGTTTCCGTTTTCCGGCGCCGCGGCGTACTGGCGCTGGATCGACATGTGTGAGGCCGGCGACGTGGATTCGATCTGGCAGACCGATCGGATCGTCGGCCGTCAGCCGTTCCTCGAATCGATGACCACGATGGCGGCCCTGGCGGGGCGCACGCGGCGCCTGCGGTTCGGCATGAACGTCGTGTCGCTGGCGTTCCGCGACCCCGTGCTGCTGGCCAAGCAGTGCGCCACCATCGACCTGCTGTCCGATGGCCGCCTGCTGCCGGCCTTCGGCATCGGCAGCCCGCTGGGGCCCGAATGGCAGGCGCTCGGCATCGACACCAGGACGCGCGGCCGCAGGACCGACGAGTGCCTCGAGATCATCCGCCGCCTGTGGCGCGAGGAACAGGTCGACTTCAGCAGCGCCTTCTACCAACTGAAGGGCGTCACCATCGCACCCAAGCCCGTGCAGCCCGATCTGCCGATGTGGATCGGAGGATCGAGCGACGCGGCGATCCGGCGCACCGCACGCATCGGCACCGGCTGGCTGGGCGGCGGCAACCCACCGGCCGAGGCCGGTCGCATCGTGGCCGCGATCAAGGCAGCCGCCACCGAGGCCGGCCGATCCATCGACGAGGATCACTACGGTGCCGGTTTCGCGTTCCACTTCGGCAGCCGAGACGCGCCCGGCGTCGTCAGGGCGATGGATGCCTACGCCAAGCGCACCGGCCGCGACGCCGCGCAGGTGTTCGCGGTCGGCGACGCCGAAACGATCCTCGCGCGCGTCGCCGAATATGTCGACGCCGGCCTATCGAAATTCATTTTGCAGCCGCTGGGCGAGGATGACGACGCCATTCTGGCCCAGACCCGTCTCTTGATCGAGCAGGTGCTGCCGCGCGCGGAGACGCGCTGGCCGAGACGTGCGAAGGTCACGACGACCAACACATAAAATCATGAGGGAGAGAACGATGCGCATCGGCGGGGCCATGTTTTTCACCGACTACTCGATGTCACCCACCGAACTCGCGCGGGCGCTGGAGGAGCGCGGCTTCGACTCGCTCTGGGTGCCCGAGCACTCCCACATTCCATTGACGCGCAAGTCGCCCTTCCCGAGCGGCGGCGATCTGCCGAAGAAATATTACGACGTGATGGATCCGTTCGTGATGCTGGGTGCCGCCGCGGCGGTGACCAGGACGCTGCTGCTTGGGACCGGCATCTGCCTGATCGCGCAGCGCGACCCGATCCAGACCGCCAAGCAGGTTGCTTCGATCGACCAGGTCTCGGGCGGCCGTTTCCTGTTCGGGGTCGGCAACGGCTGGAACGAGGACGAGATGGCCAACCACGGCACCGCTTTCGCGAGCCGCCACAGGCTGGCGCGGGAGCGCGTGGAGGCCATGAAGGTGATCTGGACCCGATCAAAGGCCGAGTATCATGGCGAGTTCGTGAACTTCGACCCGATGATGACCTGGCCGAAGCCGGTCCAGAAGCCGCATCCGCCGATCATCGTCGGCGGCGCCTTTCCGTACGGCGCGCGACGGGCCTTGCGCTACGGCGACGGCTGGATGCCCCACCGCACGCGCAGCCAGTACGCGGACGTGCAGGCCCTGCTGCCGAAATTCCGCGAGATGGCGACCGAGGCGGGCCGCGACCTGGCGTCGGTGCCGATCACGATCTGGGGCGCCAGGGAGAACCTCGATCTGCTCGAGCGCGACCGCGACGATGGCGTCTCACGCGTGGTCGTCAGCTTCGATTCCGGCAAGGCCGATACGATCCTGCCGGAACTCGACCGCTGGGCGACGCTGATCCGCCAGCTTGGGAGCTGAATATATGACAGAGGCATCCGGCTGACGGCGTTGCTCGATGCCGCGCCGCGTGGGCGCGGCTCGTTGGACGTCAGACCTGCGTCGTCCACGGCGACCTCAACCCGCGCAACATCCGCATGACCGCAGATCGGGTCGCGTTGATCGACTGGGACGAGTCGCATGTTGACGTCCCCGATCTCGATCTGGCGCTGCCCCACAACGCCGCCGGTCTCGATGACGGCGCGCATGACATCGCCGCGCAAGCATCGGCCGCATGGGAGGCCGCCGTCTGCCGGGACGACACATACGCAATCAAGCGGCTTGCCCAAGTTCGACCGGTCTGAGCAGTGGCTCGGCTGCCTGCCCGGAGTTGCTCGGCAGCAACACCCGCTCCGCGCGCTCTGGTGATCCCGGTCAGAAGGATCAATCCCGATGCAGCCCTTGTTTCAGGGCTGGAACGATCTCGAGTCGCTGCTCGTTGCTTCTCAAGTCACGGCTCGCTACTTTTGTCACGAGGAGGACGAAAAATGAGGATGGTTGCTGCCGCGCTATTGATAGCCTTGGGACTACTGACCGCTGCTTCCGCCAGGCCGACCCACGCGCGGGTTGGGGGCGCTCCTGAGAAGCGAGAGCGTCTGATCGTACGAGTGCCGGTGGTCAGGCCGACACCTTACTGGGATTCCTACATTGTCCCGCGATACCGCTATCGTCCCGAGGATGATCGGGTCGCCAGGTGTGGCCCGCCTGTCGTGCCGGTCATTCGTTACGGCGCGCAGGAAGCGACAGTGCCGGGCTGGGAAGGATCCTTTCAATCCGGAGTCATCGTGTGCCATTGAGCAACCTTCGCAGGTTGGCCTTCACCAACCGACGGCATCGGCTTCGAACGAGTTTTCTGCCTCTGCCGCACCTGGCAATTTCCTGATCCGGCCATGGCCGCTTTGTCACACCGGTCGTCATCCAGGTCCTCGATGACGACCGAGCGGGGCAACTTTCGCTTTGCCTTTCTCCCACCGAACGAGTATGGGCCCTAGACGAGCGGCAAGACCTCGGTTCTGAATTTCTGCATGGCCGTGAGCACTTCGTCCGCTGTCGAACCGCCAAATCCGAAATCGATGCAGCCGACGCCCATGTCGCGCAACGCCTTGATGTCGGCGGCGATGGCGGCCGGCGCACCGGCGAACAGGCGATGTTCGCCGTCACCAGCCTGCGGCGGCGCGGTCTCGCCGAATACCGTGCAGCGCAAGGTCAGGCCGACCGCGTTGGGATCGCGCCCCGCTTCAGCGGTCATCTTGCGCAGTCGCCCCACCTGGGTCTTGAAACGCGTCAGGCTGTCGAGCGGGTTCTGCGGATTGGTGCCGATCGGGTACCAGGCATCGCCGAAGCGGGCGGCACGTCGCAGCGCGGGACCGCTCTCGCCGCCGACCCAGATCGGCGGATGCGGTTTCTGCACCGGCTTCGGCTCCAGACTGATGTTGGAGAATTGGACATGCGTGCCGTCGAACTTCGGCGTATCCTTGGTCCAGAGTTCGACAAAGGCGCGCACATAGTCGTCGGTCACCGTCCCACGGGCATCGAAGTCCGGCGCGCCGAGGGCCTCGAACTCCTCGCGCATCCAGCCCGCACCGATGCCCAGCGTCAGCCTGCCCCCCGAGAGAACGTCGATGGTCGAGAGCATCTTGGCGGTCAGCACGGCCGGTCGGTGCGGGACCACCATGACGGAGGTCACCAGACGCAGGCGCGTCGTTTTTGCGGCGATCCAGCCGACCTCCGTGAGCTGTTCGTGCCGCTCGCCGCGGGTGCCGCTGGGGAACTCTCCGGAGGCACTGTAGGGATAGTTGGCCGCGATCGCGGTCGGAATCACCACGTGGTCGCTGAACGTCGCGTAGTCGAAGCCCATCGCCTCGCCGCCAACCACGATCTTGGTGAGATTATCCGCGGTCGACAGCGGGCCGGCGGTCGGTGCGTTGAAGCCGATCTGCATGTGTTGCATCCTTCCCTAGCATTGCATCGCTTGCGTCGATGCGACACCATGCGGCCGCCAGCGGGTGACGGCAAGAGGGTCCCGCGACGACATGCGGCCCCCTGCGGGCGGAGACGACGGATCATGACGGCGAGCGATAGACAGGCGACGCGACGGCGGTTCGACGCGCCGCTGACCGAATTGATGGCGGAAGCCGCGGCCTTGCGCGATTCCGCGCATGGAAGGCTGATCTCCTACTCGCGCAAGGTCTTCATTCCGCTCACCAAGCTCTGCCGGGACGTCTGTCACTACTGCACGTTCGCGGTAACGCCACGCGCGGGCAAGCCCACTTATCTCTCACCCGACGAGGTGCTCGCCATCGCCCGCGCCGGCGCTGCCGCAGGCTGCACCGAAGCGCTGTTCACCCTGGGGGACAAGCCCGAGCTGCGATACCAGGCCGCGCGCGACGCTTTGAAGGCGCTCGGCCACGAAACGACGATCTCCTATCTGGCCGCGATGTGCCGGCTCGTGCTGCGCGAGACCGGACTATTGCCCCACGCCAATCCCGGCGTGATGACGCGCGAGGAGATCGCCGGCCTGCGCGAGGTGACGGCCAGCCAGGGCATCATGCTGGAGTCCACCAGCGAGCGGCTCTGCAGGCAGGGCGGCGTTCACTACGGTTCTCCCGACAAAGATCCTGCGGTCAGGCTGGAGACAATGCGTCTGGCCGGCGAACTGAAGGTTCCGTTCACGACCGGAATCCTGATCGGCATCGGCGAGACACGCGGCGAGCGGATCGACGCGCTGGAGGCGATTCGCGACCTGCACGCCGTCCATGGTCACATCCAAGAAGTCATCATCCAGAACTTCCGGGCCAAGCCCGACACCAAGCTCGCCAACTCCGAGGAACCCGATCTCGACGACCTGCTGCGGACCATCGCGACCGCGCGTCTGATTCTCGGGCCCGACATGAACATTCAGGCGCCGCCAAACCTGTCGCCTGGGGTCTATCAAAAGCTGATCGACGCGGGGCTCAACGACTGGGG
>NZ_JAFAVV010000545.1 GCF_019242285.1 Bradyrhizobium sp. | reverse complement strand
CTCTTCCGATTCTACAACGCCGACGGCGAGATGCTGCTCCTGCCCCAGCAGGGCGCGCTCCGCCTCCCGACCGAGTTCGGCATCATCGACGTCGAGCCCGGCGAGCTCGCGGTGATCCCGCGCGGCGTCAAATTCCGCGTCGAGATTCTGAACGGTCCCGCCCGCGGTTATCTCTGTGAAAATTACGGCGGCGCCTTCGCGCTGCCGGAGCGCGGGCCGATCGGCGCCAACTGTCTTGCGAACGCGCGCGACTTCCTCACGCCGGTTGCGTTCTACGAGGACAAAGACACGCCGACCGAGCTGTTCGTGAAATGGGGCGGTTCGCTGTTCAAGACCACGCTTCCGCATTCGCCGATCGACGTGGTCGCCTGGCACGGCAATTACGCGCCCTACAAATATGACCTGCGCACCTTCTCGCCGGTCGGCGCGATCAGCTTCGACCATCCTGATCCCTCGATCTTCACCGTGCTGACCTCGCCGTCGGAGACCGCGGGCACCGCGAACATCGATTTCGTGATCTTCCCGGAGCGCTGGCTGGTCGCGGAAAACACCTTCCGCCCACCCTGGTATCACATGAACATCATGAGCGAGTTCATGGGCCTGATCTACGGGGTCTACGACGCCAAGCCGCAGGGCTTTGTTCCCGGCGGCATGTCGCTGCACAATTGCATGCTGCCGCACGGCCCGGATCGCGAGGCGTTCAATCATGCGAGCAACAACGAGCTCAAGCCGGCGAAGCTCACCGGCACCATGGCCTTCATGTTCGAGACCCGCTTCCCGCAGCGCGTCACCGCGCACGCGGCGAAATCGGCCACGCTGCAGGACGATTATGCCGATTGCTGGAAGGGATTGGAGAAGCGCTTCGATCCGAACAGGCCGTGACTCCTGCGTTGGCGAGCTCTTGCATCGAGCTCGATGCGCTCCCTCTCCCGTTCTTCACGGGGAGAGGGTTGGGTGAGGGGCAGACGCTCGGGTGGTGCGAGCCGTTAGACCTGTACCCCCTCACCCGGATTGCATCTGGCGATGCAATCCGACCTCTCCCCGCATCCGCCTTCGCCCGAAGGCGGGCTTCGGCGGACAAGAGCGGGGCGAGGTCACAGCGAGCATGCCGCTAGATGCGTGCGCACTTTCTCCCACAAGGGGAGAAGGGAAGAGAGAGCCCGCAGATATGCCCCATCCCAATGATCCCTCTCTCCGCTCGTTCGTCCCGGTCGATCCGTCCTCGGACTTTCCGATCCAGAACCTGCCCTATGGCGTGTTCTCGGCGCGCGGGCTGGCGCCGCGGGTCGGGGTTGCGATCGGCGATTTCGTGCTCGATCTCTGGGAGCTCGAGCAGGACGGCCGGTTCGGCTTCCGCGAGATCGGCGTGTTCTCGCAGCCTTCGCTCAATTCGTTCATGGCACTGGGCCCGAAGGTCTGGAGCAGCACGCGCGCGCGGATCAGCGAGCTGTTGCGCGCGGATCATCCCGAACTGCGCGACAATGAGGAGTTGCGACAGCAGGCGCTGGTGCCGATGCGCGACGTCAGGCTGCACCTGCCGATCACCGTCGCCGGCTATACCGACTTCTACTCCTCGAAGGAGCACGCCACCAATGTCGGCGTGATGTTCCGCGGCAGGGACAATGCGCTGCAGCCGAACTGGCTGCACATGCCGATAGGCTACAATGGCCGCGCTTCCACGGTGGTCGTGTCGGGCACCAAGGTGAGGCGACCGCGCGGGCAGTTGAAGCCGCCGAACGTGGAGCTGCCGAGCTTCGGCCCGTGCAAGCGGCTCGATTTCGAGCTGGAGATGGGCGTCGTGGTCGGGCAGGGCTCGGCGATGGGCGAGATGCTCACCGAGGCGCAGGCGGAGGCGATGATCTTCGGCTTCGTGCTGCTCAACGACTGGAGCGCGCGCGACATCCAGCAATGGGAATATGTGCCGCTCGGGCCGTTCCAGGCCAAGGCGTTCGCGACCTCGATCTCGCCCTGGGTGGTGACGCGCCAGGCGCTGGAGCCGTTCCGTGTGAGCGGCCCGGCGCAGGACCCGGTGCCGCTGCCGTATCTGCGACAGACCCGACCGAACAATTACGACATGGCGCTGGAGGTCGGGCTGCGCGCCGGCGCGATGAACATACCGCGCACCATCTGCGCCACCAATTTCAAGTACATGTACTGGTCGTCGGTGCAGCAGCTCATGCATCACGCCTCATCCGGCTGCGCGATGAATGTCGGCGATCTCCTGGGCAGCGGCACCATCTCCGGGCCGGAGAAATCCCAGCGCGGCAGCCTGCTGGAGATCAGTTGGAACGGCACCGAGCCGGTCGAGCTTGCGCCCGGTGTGTCGCGCACGTTCCTGGAGGATGGCGATTCGCTGGTGATGCGCGGCGGATGCCAGGGCGACGGCTACCGCGTCGGTTTCGGCGAGGTCGAGGGGACGATCCTGCCGGCGGAGTGATGGAAGCGCCTTATCGCTCCGCCGCCGGCACGTCTTTCAGCCGCGCCACATGTGCGGCGACCTCGTCGGCCGAATATTTCAGATGCACGCGCTTGTCGGACGGCGGATGCTTTGCCGTGCACACGCCCACCCGCCATTCCCGTGAGGGACGGATCGGCCGCGGCGAAAAACCGCCGCCGCAGTTCGGGCAGACGTTCTGCAGCTTCGTCTCGACGCAGTCGGCGCAGAAGGTGCATTCATAGGAGCAGATGCGCGCCTCGACCGCGGCCGGCGGCAGGTCCTTGTCGCAATATTCGCAGTTCGGCCGGAGTTGCAACGCCATGGCAGGCTCATTGGCTTGAAAAGCAGATCATCGCAGATCATACGTTAGCCCACCCTACGACTACGATTTCCACGCTGCGATGATCTCGCCGATCTCCGCCGCCTCCGGCTCGCGGATCACCGACGGCGTGCGCGAGAAGCGCGGCGCGGGGCCGGGCTGGGTCACGCCATGGCGCTCGACGAACACGCCGCGGGCGGCCATGTGCGGATGCTTCGGCGCTTCCGCCATGGTGAGCACCGGCGCGAAGCAGATGTCGGTGCCTTCCATGATCCTGCACCAGTCCTCGCGCGTCCGGCTCTTGAACACCTGCGTCAGCTTCTCCTTCAGCACGGGCCAGGCCTTGCGGTCCATCTGCTTCTCGAACTCGGCGTCCTCCGTCAGCCCGGCATGCTGGCGCAGCAGCGCGTAGAACTGCGGCTCGATCGAGCCGATCGAGATGAAATGGCCGCAGGCGCATTCATAGACGCCGTAGAAATGCGCGCCACCGTCGAGCATGTTGTTGCCGCGGCCTTCGACCCAGCGGCCGGAATGGGCGAGATCGAAGAACATCGCCATCAGCGAGGCAGCGCCGTCGCACATCGCGGTATCCACCACCTGCCCCTTGCCGGATCGCGAGGCTTCGAGCAGCGCCGCCAGCACGCCCATCGCAAGATAGAGCGCGCCGCCGCCGAAATCGCCCACCAGGTTGAGGGGCGGCACCGGCTTGTCCTTGGTGCCGATCGCGGCCAGCGCGCCGGTGATCGCGATGTAGTTGATGTCGTGGCCGGCGGCCTGCGCCAGCGGGCCTTCCTGGCCCCAGCCGGTCATGCGGCCATAGACCAGCTTTGGGTTGCGCTGAAGAACGACATCCGGGCCGAGTCCCAACCGCTCCATCACGCCCGGCCGGAATCCCTCGATCAGCGCATCGGCATGGGCGAGCAGGTCGAGCACCTGCGCGATCGCGGCGCTGTCCTTCAGGTCGATCTCGACCACCTTGCGGCCGCGCACCGCCACCGCTTTCAGGTTCTTCTTCGCGCCGACGCGGTCGAGCGTGATCACCTCGGCGCCCATGTCGGCCAGCAGCATGCAGGCGAAGGGGCCCGGGCCGATGCCGGCGAATTCGACGATGCGGAAGCCGGCCAGCGGGCCGGAGGCGGTTCGCGAAGCGGGTTTGTCGAGCACGATGGTCCGTCCTGGATGAGAGAGAAATCAAGCCGCGGGCGTCGGGGCGCCATGGCGGTCGGGATCGCCGAGCGTTACCTTGGCGGCGTCGGCCCAGAGTTTCGCGTTCTGCTGCTGCCGCTCGGTGCCGGTGCCTTCCTCGGCGACCTTGCGGCCGAGCGCGACATAGACCGGAATCTCCTCGTCGCGCATCGGCTTCATCACCTGCTTGCGCGCCATCGCCTTCTCGACATAGGGCGCAAGCTCGGCGTCCTTGCGCTTCTGCCGCTCGATCTCGCGCGCGCGGAATTCCGGCATCACCTCGCCTGCGAACAGCTTCAGCGCCTCGCAGATGTGCTCATGCCGGTTGCGGCCGCCCTGCTGGATGAAGATGGTCTGGTCGACGCCGGACTCCTCGAAATGGCGCAGATGGGTGCGGACCTGGTCGGGCGTGCCGATGCCCTGCTCGGGGCCGGCCGGCGGCAGCGCGTGACGGGCCTTCTCGAAATTGGCCCAGATGTCGGTGCGACCGGGCTTGTGCTCGCCGAAAATATAGTGATGCGCGAGCCCATAGCGGAAGAAGCGCAGCCCGTCCTCGCCGCGGCGGCGCGCCTCCGTCTCGTCGGGATGCACGGAGAAGCCGGTCACCATCGCGACGTTGGGATTGACGGCGTGCCCGATCGGCACGCACTCCTCCCTGAAGATGCGGTAGTAGTCGTCGACCCATTGCTTGGCCTCGCGCGGATCGACGAAGGCAAACGTCAGCGCGCCGATGCCGCAGCGCGCCGCGAGCTTGATGGTCTCGCGGTTGGAGCAGGCGACCCACAGCGGCGGATGCGGCTTCTGCAGCGGCTTCGGCACCACGTTGCGGCAGGGCATCTCGAAGAACTCGCCCTTGAAGCCGGGATAGGGATTCAGCGCCAGCATGTTGGCGCATTGCTCGACCGCCTCCGTCCACATCCGCCGCTTCTCGGCATTGTCGAAGCCGACGTTGAAGCCGCCGAGCTCCATCACGGACGCGCTCTCGCCGGTGCCGAATTCGACGCGACCATTGGAGACGAGGTCGAGGGTGGCGATGCGCTCGGCGACCCGGGCGGGGTGATTGTATTTCGGCGGCATCAGGCAGATGCCATGGCCGAGCCGGATGTTCCTGGTGCGCTGCGAGCAGGCGGCGAGAAAGATTTCCGGCGCGGAGGAATGCGAATATTCCTCCAGGAAATGATGCTCGACCTCCCAGGCGTAGTCGATGCCGAGCCGGTCGGCGAGCTCGACCTGGTCGAGCGCCTCCTGCAACAGCCGGTGCTCGGCTCCCTCGTCCCACGGGCGCGGCAATTGGTGCTCGTAGAAAATGCCGAATTTCATGGGCGCTCCCGGAGACGAGTTAATCGGTTGATTAACGAAATTGTCCCGCCTTCGTCAGGTGGAAGCAAGCCTCTTTTGCCGCCGTGATGGCTGCAATGCAAAGCGGCGCGCAATCGTGTTGCGCGCCGCAGCAGAGAGTTGTGTGTACTGGCTAAAGCGTGAGGAGATTAGGCGACATCGAGCCTCATCGGAGGTGTGCCCCCTCGCCCCGTTCTTCACGGGAGAGGGCTGGGGTGAGGGGCTGTTTCCACAGCAGGACTCGCGGAGAGTCCCCTCACCCGGATTGCATCTGGCGATGCAATCCGACCTCTCCCCGCGAGCGGGGAGAGGTGAGGCGAGCTCGCCTTGCGATCAACCCGCGTCGGTGACGGCGCGCTGGGCCATCACCTTGACCAGGTTGGCGCGGTAGTCGGACGAGCCGTGGATGTCGCTCAGGAGGCCCGCGTCGGAAACCTTGATGTTGTCCAGCGCGCTCGCCGCCCAGTTGGCCTTCAGCGCGGACTCGATCGCACCCACCCGCATCACGCCGCTCTGCGAGGCGCCGGTCGCGGCGACGCGGACATCGCCCGCCTTGGTCCTCGCGACGAATACGCCGGTCAGCGCGAAGCGCGAGGCCGGGTGGCGCATCTTGGCGTAGCCCGCCTTGTCGGGGATCGGGAACGACACGGCGGTGATGATCTCGCCGTCCTCCAGCGCCGTGGTGAACAGGCCCTTGAAGAAATCGTCGGCCGAGATCGGGCGCTTGTTGGTCCTCACGGTCGCCGCCAGCGCGAGCAGGGCGGCCGGGTAATCCGCGGCCGGATCGTTGTTGGCGATCGAGCCGCCGATGGTGCCGCGATGGCGCACGGCGGGATCGCCGAGCATCGCGGTCAGCCGCGCGATGGCCGGGATCGCCTTCTGCACGTCGGCGTTCGTCATGATGTCGTAATAGGGCGTCGCGGCCTTGATGGTGAGCGTGTCCGCCGTCGCCTCGACGCCGACCAGCTCCTTGATCCTGGCCAGGTCGATGACGTCGGAAGGCGCGGCCAGCCGCTGCTTCATGACCGGAAGCAGGGTGTGGCCGCCGGCCAGATATTTGGGCTCCGTGCCCTTGGCGAACAGGGCTGCCGCCTCGTCGATGGAGGAGGGGCGGTGATAGGTGGTGGAATACATCGTGGGCTCCTGAAATCTTTTTCCGGTCACATCAGCCGTGGATCGCGTGCCAGACGCGATCGGGGGTGGCCGGCATCTCCAGTTTGTTGCTGCCGATCGCATCCGTGATCGCATTGATCACCGCGGCCGAGGCGCCGATGGCGCCGGCCTCGCCGCAGCCCTTCACCCCGAGCGGATTGCCGGGGCAGAGCGTCGTGGTGTGCGACAGCTTGAACGAGGGCAGGTCGTCGGCGCGCGGCATGGTGTAGTCCATGAACGACGCGGTCACGAGCTGGCCGTTGTCGTCATAGACCGTGCCTTCCAGCAGCGCCTGGCCGATGCCCTGGGCGAGCCCGCCATGGACCTGGCCCTCGACGATCATCGGGTTGATCAGGCGCCCGAAATCGTCGGCCGCGACGAAGTTGACGAAGCTGGTCTTGCCGGTCGAGGGATCGACCTCGAGCTCGCAGATATAGGCGCCGGCCGGGAAGGTGAAGTTGGTCGGGTCGTAGAACGCGGTCTCCTTCAGGCCGGGCTCCATGCCGTCGGGCAGATTGTGCGCGGTATAGGCGGCGAGCGCGACCATCGGCAGCGCCAGCGCCTTGTCGGTGCCGGTCACCTTGAACTCGCCGTTCTCGATGACGATGTCGTTCTCCGACGCCTCGAGCTGGTGGGCGGCGATCTTCTTG
>NZ_JAFAVV010000917.1 GCF_019242285.1 Bradyrhizobium sp. | reverse complement strand
CCGAGCCTTTCGGCCCACCAATCGGCTGCACCGTGCCGCCATCGAGCGCGACGTTCGGATCCGTCGTTTGGCGGCCCTTGGCGTCGAGCGCGTGACCAAGCGGGATCGATTGCCCACGCCGTGCCGCGCGCCGGATCTTGCCGCGCGCAGCGACAGCCGGCGACATGTCGAGATCGAACGGCGTTTCCTCGCCGGCAGGGGCTGCGACCGCAATCGGACTGGTGCCGAACAGCCCTTCCCGGCCGCCCCAGGGCGGCATCGCGCGCGATGCGTTCGTGAAGACGATGCCGATATAACCTGCTTCCATCGCCTGAAGCGCATAATTAGCGGCCATGCCGAAATGAGTGCTGCGGCGAGCCGAGACAATGCTCACACCGAACTCGCGCGCATATCGATCGCCTCGGCCATTGCCCTTCGCGACCACGAAGCCGAAGGCATTCTGCCCGTCGAGCGAGCCGACCATCGGCGTGACACGCTCGACCTTCAGATTCGGACGAGGGTTGATCAGCCGGCGCAGAACCCGCTCGAGATAATGTGGCGAGGTTTGCAGCCCGTGGGTATCGACGCCGCGCAAGTCGGCCAGCACCAGACAACGTGAAACGGTCGCGGCATCCTCCTCCGGAAGCCCATGTGCGACCAGAAGCCGGCGGCCGAAGCTCTCGGCCGCATTGGCGTCGACATAGAACGGACCCGACGCCGTCCCGGAGCTCGCTGTTTGCAATGACGTCATGGAGCGCTCATCACGTCGACAGGCGGCGTGATGGCTTGCGCGCCGCCGGCAGTGGTCGCTCCGACCAGCGCAATAGCAAGAAGAACTATCGCTGGACCTCATTTTACCGAAATCTCGCGGACTTGCCTCGCCTTCTCCGCCATCGCGGCGGACAGGAACTGGACGTCGGTTCCGGTCGAGAGTAACCGAGCGCCCATGGCGATAAACTCGGCGGCGAGCTCAGGGCGTGTCGAGAGACCGCCGACGCCGACATGCTTGCCGTGCTTGCGGCAGGCAGCGATCGTCCGCGCATAAGCGTCATGGACCTTCGGATGCTCGAACTGGCCCGCCAGACCGAGATCGGCGAGCAAATCATTAACGCCGATCAGCACCATGTCGACACCTTCGACGGATGCAATCTCTTCGGCCTTGTCGACCGCATCTGCGGATTCGAACTGTACGATTATCATCGTAGCGTCGTTGACGGCGGCGTTTGCCTCGGCGGCCGGGAAAGTCCGGAACTCCACTGCGGCAGCGCGCCACCAGCGCCGCGTTCGCCGAGCGGCGCGAACTTCGACGCCACGACAACCGCGCGGGCCTCCTCGGCTGAACGCACGCCGGGGGCGATGATGCCGAGCGCGCCGGCGTCCAGGACGCGCTGAACGAAGTCCGGCCTGTTGGCGGGAACGCGGACCATCGGCGTTACGCCCACGCCCAACGCCGCCTGACAGATTTGACCCGTCGCCTCCAGCGACAAGGTCGAATGCTCGAGGTCGACATAGATCATGTCGAAGCCGGCGGTCGCAGCCAACCGTGCGATCTCGACCCCGCGCACGAGTCGGACCGTCATTGACGCCACGACCTCGTCGCGCCTGAGCTTGTCCTTGACGACGTTATGAACGATATCGCTCGCCTTCATTACGCATTTCCCCGGAACGGCTCTTCTTGGATCGGGCAACACGATCGCTGCCTCACATTGCTGTAGCTTTTGCCATGAATTTATCGCACGATCGAGATCGTCGCGCTTGCCGCAGGCGCACTTTCGACCATGAAATTGAACGCGGTGAATTGCCGGAAAGCAGGCCCGCACCGCGATGGCCGTTTGGTGGACGACGCGCCGTGATGCGCTGTCGTGATCGTTCCGGTCGGCGGCGGAGGTTGAGCCAAGTCAGCTGCCGGGGCTTATCTGAGCCGATGCAAATCGGTCAAAATCACTTTGCCGAGATACTGGTGAAGGAGTGACTCATGATCGGGCTATCTTGAGCCGGATAAAGGGATTGCTCCGCGTTGGCTGATCACTTCATAATGCGGCAAACCGGAAGCGGGACGCCACAAACATGACGGAGACAGCGAATGGGCTATACACTTGAGCAATTGAGCGCTGACATCCGCGAGACCCTCAAGGCGGATTCCGGGGCGAGCGGTAAGCAGCTGGTGTGCAAACTCGTGTCGAAGGCGCTGCTCGACCAGGAATTCGTTGCTAGGCACCTGACCGCCGAGCAGTGCCGCCCACGCAAGGTGTTGTACGAGGATCCGGAGCTGGGCTTCTGCGTTTGCGGACATGTTTACGAGAGCCCCGCTAACGGCGCGCCGCACGACCACGGTTCCAGTTGGGCAATCTATGGCTTGGCGATTGGCGATACCGAGATGACCGACTGGCGCGTTGTCAAGCAAGGCAAGGGTGACGAGCCGACGCTGGTCGAGCCGATCAAAACTTATGTTCTGAAGCCGGGCGATAGCCATTTCTATGATGTCGGTGTGATCCATTCGCCGAAGCGAGAGGGGCTCACGAAGCTCGTGCGTATTGAGGGCATGAACCTGGATTACGTTCAGCGTTCGAACATCAGGGCGGCTTGAGTGAACTGGCCGGATTGACGGACGGAAAGCGCCGGCGTCGCAGCTTTGATCGCAACACGAGTCTCGATACCGTCCATGAGAATCTCGTGGAAGTCAGCTGACCTCTCAGCGCGAGGCGCGAAGCAGGTCTCGGAAGACACAGGATCGCGCTGCCGGCGTCGTAATATTTCCAAGGAGGGACTGAAGGCATGTCGGGCAACAAGATCACACGAATCGATGCACAGGCACTGAAAGCCCGACTTCATGATGGCGGCGAGTTGACTCTACTCGACGCGCGCGAGGAACTGCCATTCGGCAGGCGCCATCTTCTGATGGCATCTTGCGTTCCGCTCAGCCGATTGGAGCTGCTGGTCGACGATCTGGTACCGCGGCGCGGTACACGCGTCGTCTGGTGCGATGGCGGTGAAGGCTTGGCGGCAAGCGCCGCGGAACGAATGTCCGCGCTAGGCTATCATGACGTCGCTTTGCTGGACGGCGGGATCGCTGCGTGGGAGGTAGCGGGCTTTCACATCTATAGCGGCGTGCACGTACCCAGCAAGGCGTTCGCCGAAGTCGTCGAGCACGAGGCCGGCACACCATGGATCTCCGTTCAGGATCTTCAGGTGTTGATCGATCGCAAGGCCAACATCGCAATCTACGACAGCCGCTCGTACGAAGAGTATTATAATAACAGCATCCCGACGGCCATCAGCGTACCCGGTGCGGAGCTGGTCTATCGCTTCGCGGATCTCACGCCGTCGCCCGATACAATGGTCGTCGTCAATTGTGGCGGCCGCACGCGCAGTATCATCGGGGCGCAATCGCTGATCAATGCCGGCGTGCGCAACAAGGTCGTGTCTTTGAAGGACGGCACCATGGCCTGGCACCTCGCAGGTCTCGAAGTAGTGCATGGGGCAACGCGAAAGCCGCCCGAGGTCAGCGCGCACGGATTGCAGTCCGCTCGCGAAGCCGCTGCACGGGTTGCCGCGCACTTCGGCATCGCGCGTATCGACAAGCATACGCTCGAATCATGGCGCGCCGAGGCGGCCCAGCGCAGTCTGTACGTCCTGGACGTGCGCTCAACCGAAGAATACGAGACTGGCCATTTGCGCGGTGCACGCTCGGCGCCCGGCGGCCAGCTTGTGCAGGAAACCGACTCGCATATGGCAACCTGGGGTGCCCGCGTCGTGCTTGTCGACGACAACGGCGTCCGCGCAACCATGACTGCGTCGTGGCTGAAACAAATGGGGTGGCGGGAGATTGCGGTTCTGGCCGCTGAGCCGGCCAATGGCGACTGGGAAACCGGACCCTATGTGCCGCGTGTTCCTGGTCTCGAAGCGGCCTCGGCGCCGCAAATCGATGCGATGGATTTGCGCGATCGATTGGCCGCAGGCAACGTGACGGTGATTGATCTCGGCCTGAGCACGCGCTACCGGCTGGGCCATATTCCGGGTGCCTGGTTTGCAATCCGGTCGCGCCTTGGCGGTGCACTGGCGACACTACCCTCCCATCAGGCGATCGTGCTGACGTCGCCGGATGGCGCGCTTGCGGCACTGGCGGCGACTGAGTTGCAGGCCATCGCATCCGTACCGGTCATGACACTTGTTGGTGGCACGCAGGCTTGGGTCCGGGCGGGATTGCCTCTCGAGATGGGGGCAACCCGAATGGCGGACCAGCCCGACGACGTGTTTCTCTCACCGCGCGAGCGCGGCCAGAATCGCGAAGACGCGATGCGCGAATACCTTACCTGGGAGATAAATCTGGTCAACGACATGGCCAAGGACGACGACCACCGCTTCCGCATCGCCACATGAACGGGCTGTGAGAGTGCAAGCCCGCCCGCCGATTTCTACTTTGGTGCGCTCGGAGCGGCGGTCGCATTTCTTATCCAGATGTGTAAACCAATTAAGTGCATTTCCCCCTCATAATGCTTTTGAAGACGAACGCGCAAGCCTCCGCCATCGCTGGCCGAGGACGCTGGTGCGGCCGATCTTATCGCGGGCGACCGGCTGCAGCTCGGCACAGTCGACCGTCGCCAGCCAGTTGGGCGTGGCTTACTGATTTGAGAGGAGCCTGACTTGAGCGTTGCCTTCACAAAGGAAGACAGTGCCTAAATTGCGTCGGAGACCCTCCTGCCCGACCGTCCGCTTTCATTTCATCCGAACCTCGTTACGGAAAGCGGGATTGAGGGCTCTGGAATTTCAACTCGACCAGACCGCGACGCATATGAGACGGCACAGGAGATTGAGGACATCAACGAACGACGGCGGCAATCAGCAATCCCCGTGCAGGATATGCACTACTTTACCGTATCGTAGCACAGGGCGAGGCGGACCCCGAGAGCGGTTCTATTTCCTTCGTGTTCCCCGTGGCCAGGCTTCTGGTGGGCAAGGCTGTCGGGGATGAAGTCGGCGCATCCGGTCAAAGTCTCAAGATCATTTCGATCTCCTAGGGTCTGTACCCAGTTAGCATATTCTGATTCTGTTGGGCCGAATTTGATTCGGCCCAAGGGAGTTCGATGCGTAAAGGACTGTTCTGGCTCAGCGATAAGCAGTGGGCTCAAATAGAACCGCATCTTCCTACGAACCAGACTGGCCCGGTGCGCGATGACGATCGACGCATCATCAGCGGTTATCATTATATGCTTCAGTGCGGGGCACGCTGGCGCGATTGCCCGCCGGACGATGGTCCTTACACGACGATCTGCAACTGGTTCAATCGCTGGCCAAGCGCGGACATTGGCAGGGGATCTTCGAAGCGTTCGCCCACTGCGGCAAGGACGGCGTGTCTCTGTCTACCGAACCCACCTCAAGGCGCATCGTTCGGCAAGCGGCGGAAAAGGGGCGAGCATCAACAGGCGATCGGCCGCTCGCGTGGCGAACGGACCACGAAAATCCACGCGCTAACGGATCGTGATTGCAGGCCGCGGCCGGGCGGCTCTCCATCAGGCCCGCAGCAGTTCGAGCAATTGTGGAGACAGCATAACGTACCGATCTTTGCGGCCTTTGCCTTGCTCGATGCGGATCACCCATGCGCTTGCTGTCGATGTCGCCGACCTCCAGTGCCACCGCCTCGGAGACGCGCAATCCTGCGCCATAAGCCACGCTCAGCGCCGGCAACTTGCGCGGCTCGCCGCCGAATGTCGCGCGTTCCACGAGGTCGGGGCGACCGAGCGAGACCTTAAGGAAGAACCGTAGCGTCGAAACCGCCTGGTTGATGGTGGGGCCCCAACGCCGCTCGCCGTCAGGTGCAGGTGGTAGCGCCGCACGTCCTCGAAACTTGACGTGTCTGGCGAGCGGCCAAGATAGGCCGCGAAATTCTCGACCCTTTGCAGGTCGTCATGTTCGGTCTTCGGCGCATGTCTTCCATCATGCGCCGGCGTAACGGGCTCATTGCCTGGTCGGTCACGGGGAGGCTCCCGCCTGGAGGGAGGGTTGCAACTCCTCATCTTCAGACAGGACGCGCCTCTCATCTCTCCCAACCCCGTGCATTGGGCGGCGGAGTCTTACCGCGCGAGC
>NZ_JAFAVV010000766.1 GCF_019242285.1 Bradyrhizobium sp. | reverse complement strand
CAAAACAAGCGCGAGCGCGACGTTTATGCCGCCTGCATCGAGATCCTCGAGCGCTGTGGCCTCGCCACCAGGGCGAACCTGGCCGCCGGATCGCTGGCCCTCATCGACCGCAAAAGGCTGGAGCTGGCGCGTGCACTGGCGACAAAGCCGCGTGTCCTGCTGCTCGACGAGGTGGCGGGGGGGCTCACCGAGCACGAGTGCGCAAGCCTCGTGACGCTGATCAAAGACGTGCGGACAACAGGCGTATCCATCATCTGGATCGAGCACATTGTCCATGCCCTTGTGGCGGTGGTGGATCGCCTCGCCGTCCTGCATGCTGGCGCCATCATAGCGTCCGGGGATCCCACTGCCGTGATCCGCAGCCCGCAGGTCGCGGAAATCTACCTTGGGATCGCAGTCGATGCCTGAGCCGCTGCTTGAAGTGCATGGACTGGATGCCTTCTACGGCGATTTCCAGGCCCTATTCGGCGTCTCGATGCGGGTCGCAACCGGCGCAATCGTTGCGGTCATCGGCGCCAACGGGGCCGGCAAGAGCACGCTGCTCAAAAGCATCGCCGGCCTGATGGACGCGCAAGCGGAGGCGATCCGCTTTGATGGTGTTGCGATCGGCGGCGGGCCTGCCTATCGCACGGTGGCGCGCGGCATAGCGCTGGTGCCGGAAGGGCGGCGGCTGTTTCCCTCGCTCACCGTGGAAGAGAACCTCCTGATCGGCGGCCATGGTCGCAAGGTGGCGGGCCCGTGGTCGCTCGAGCGCGTCTACGGCCTGTTCCCGGTGCTGAAGCAGCGCCGCGCGAGCGCCGCGACCACGCTGTCCGGCGGACAGCAGCAGATGGCGGCGATCGGCCGCGCGCTGATGTCGAACCCGCGCTTGTTGTTGTGCGACGAGATCAGCCTCGGGCTGGCGCCGATCGTGATCGCCGACATCTATGCGAGCCTCGCGCACATCAAGGCCGAGGGCACCAGCGTGATCCTGGTCGAGCAGGACATCGTGCAGGCGATGAAGGCGTCCGATCGCGTCTACTGTTTCCAGGAAGGCCGGCTGTCGCTGTCCGGGCGCCCGCAGGACTTGACGCGCGACGCCATCCATCGCGCCTATTTCGGCGGCTAGACAAGCGCTTTCATGAACCCTATCGCTTCCAAGCTCTCCGACCTCATCCTGAGGAGCAGATTCCTAGCATGACGGGCTGGCTCGACGCGGTGATCCAGGGCATCCTGCTCGGCGGCCTCTACGCGCTGTTCGCGGCCGGCCTGTCCTTGATCTTCGGCGTGATGCGGCTCGTCAACCTCGCCCATGGCGACCTGATCGTGCTCGCGGCCTTCGTCATCCTCACGCTCGCCACCTGGCTCGGCCTCGATCCCTTCGTCGCCGCGCTGCTGGCGATCCCGATCATGTTCGTGGTCGGCTTTGCGCTTCAGCACGTGCTGCTGAACCGCACCCTCGGGCGCGACCTGCTGCCGCCGCTGCTCGTCACTTTCGGGCTCTCGATCATCATCCAGAACGGACTTTTGCAACTGTTCTCCGCCGACAGCGAGCGGCTGCGCGCCGGCAGCATCGAGACCGCCTCGATCGCGCTCGGCGGCGGCATCGCGGCCGGCGTCGTGCCCCTGCTCACGCTGTTGTCGGCGATCGCGGTCATCGTAATTCTCAATCTCGTCTTCTATCGCACGCCGCTCGGCCGCGCCTTCCGCGCCACCTCCGACGATCTGGAGATCGCGCAGCTCATGGGCATCGAGGTCGGCCGCATCTACGCGGTCGCCATGGGCCTCGCGCTCGTTGTCGTGACCGTCGCCGCGCTCTATCTAGGCATGCGGGCGAATTTCGATCCGACCATCGGCCCGGCGCGGCTGCTCTACGCCTTCGAGGCCGTGATCATCGGCGGCCTCGGCAGCTTCTGGGGCACGCTCGCCGGCGGCATCGTGCTGGGGCTGGCGCAGACCATCGGCGCGCGGATCGATCCGGAATGGCAGATCCTGGCCGGCCATCTCGCCTTTCTGGTGGTACTCGTGCTGAGGCCGCGCGGGTTGTTTCCGCGCGCGGTGGACTGAAGGCTTGCGATGGCGAACCAGCCTGCAACGACGTTCCGCATCGCGCGAGCCGGACCGGCCTCGCTTGCCGCCGCGGCCTTGGGCGCTCTCGTGCTGGCGATTCTGGCAGCGCTTCCCGCCTTCGCCGGCCGCGAGCTGATCCAGAACCTGATCTTCGTCTTTGACATGCTGGCGCTGGCGCAATGCTGGAATCTGCTGGCGGGCCAGGCAGGATTGATCTCGGTCGGACAGCAGGCCTTCGTCGGGCTCGGCGGCTATCTGTTGTTCGCGCTGACCATCATGGCCGGCCTCGATCCGCTGCTGGCGATCCCGCTCGCGGGCGGCGTCTGTGCCGCGCTGGCGTTCCCCGCCGCGCTGATCGTATTCCGCCTGCGCGGCGCCTATTTCGCGATCGGCACCTGGGTCGTGGCCGAGGTCTGCCGGCTGGTGCTGGCCCAGGTCAAGCAGCTCGGCGGCGGCACCGGGACCTCGCTGCCACCGGCGGTGACTTCCGGCGTGATCGGCATCGAGGGGATCAAGACGCTGTTCGACGTGCGCACGCCGGCCGCGCGCGACATCCTCTCCTATTGGGTCGCGCTGGCGCTGATGGCCGCAAGCTTCGCCCTCGTCTACGCCATCCAGCGCTCGCGCCGCGGGCTCGCGCTCGGCGCGATCAGGGATTCCGAGGCAGCCGCCGCGAGCCTCGGCGTCGACATCGCCAGCGTCAAGCTCTCCGTCTATGTCGCGACCGCGGCCATGACCGGCATGATCGGCGCGCTGATCTATTTGCAGAAGGCCCGCATCTCGCCGGACGCGGCGTTCTCCGTGTTGGACTGGACCGCCTATGTCATCTTCATCGTCGTGATCGGCGGCATCGGTACGATCGAAGGTCCGATCGTCGGCACCCTCGTGTTCACTTTGATGCAGCATTATCTCGCCGACTTTGGCGCCGCCTACCTCATCCTGCTGGGCACGCTCGGCATCCTCATCATGCTGTTCGCCCCGCGCGGCATCTGGGGTTTTGTCGTCGAGCGTTACGATTTCACGTTGTTTCCGACGCGGCGCCGCCTGTTCGTCGAGCAGCGGCGCGAAGGTGAGAACCGGCGCATACCGTGATGGCCCCGGCAGCGCTGCCGGCGCCTATGGCCACGCCCGCGGCGTGCCTGAGGTTCGAAATCCCGGCCTCGCGGTGTCGCTCTGGACTTCCGTTTTCGGTGCACAGCCGCATATGTGATGAGCCTTGTCGCCGCTTTATTGATGAGGCCCATGTTGCGGCAGCCCCGATCAGACGTTGTCCTCGTCGCTACCAGTCACTTCCGAATGGTCTGGGGAGGTGACGCTAATTTGAAAATGGGGGGTGGTGATTGCCTCGACCGTCAAGTCAGCGATGTCGGGGGAATGGTTGTAGGAGAATTGTACTGGTGATGGAGTGCCACCAGGTGGCAATGCTTTCGCCAGCACGGTTACGATAAGCTCACCGGCAGTCCCGTTGAATTGGGCATTGTCGAGCATGAAGGTCCCGTTTTGCTGTATTTGCAGCCAAGTCAGGTACTTGAGCCACTTGTTGAACCTTGGCGCAGGATAAAACTGATTGAAGACTAACTCGTCCTGAATTTGAAACGCGGCAAACCGCAGCGTTTGCCTACGTTTTTCCTTCCCATTGGGGTTTGTCTTGGGGTGTAGCAAGTTCGGAAACGTTTTCCGAAGCTCCTCAATCTCTTTAAACGTGGCTTGAATATTTGCGGATCCGAACTGGTCGTTCAAAGTGCCGGTCACGAATGATGTAGAGCTACCACCTATAAAACCACCCATCGGCAATCCTCCTAATGCTCATTACAATGCCAGCAATCGCAAGCGCTGCTCATCGATCAAGAACTCCCCTCCCACCGCGCACGGGATCTGATCCCTGGGGACGGTTGGAAAACGAAGGTCTGAAAGGTTCTCCGGTATGTGTGCTCAGCACGACCGCGGGAGAAAGTGCAAAGTCGCTCAAATATGTGAAGCAAGCCCTGTTGGCTCGGAAGCACTTCCTTTATGGTTTATAGGCCAATCCGAGAAGCGCGACAGACAATCATGCGGTAAAAC
>NZ_JAFAVV010000379.1 GCF_019242285.1 Bradyrhizobium sp. | reverse complement strand
ATCCAGTGCCGCCTCGAGCTCATGCGAGAGGGCCCGGAAGTTTGCAGACTCTTCGCTGGAGGAAGCCGGATGCGAACCCTCAGTCCCGCTGTGAAAACAGGGGCCGTTCGTGACTCTCTACGTGGGTTTTTTGCGCGTGTTCATCGGCCGCCGGCGAGGAGACGGTCCAACACCGGCTCGAGCCGCGATGCGAGCAGACCATAGCCACGTTCGTTGAAGTGCAGCCGATCGGGAGAGAGCGCCGCGCCGAGCCGCCCGTGGCTGTCGCGCAGCACGTCGCCGATTTCGGCGGAAACAATGTGCTCACCGTCGGCGCAGTCGCGGATAAGCCTATTTACCTGCGCGGCTGCCCGGCGGAGCGGAGCATCGGCCAATTCCTCCCTCGGCAACAAGCCCAGAAGCAGAATTCTGGCCTCTGGCAGGCGCTGGCGGAGCACCACCAATCCATCGGTCCCTATCGGGAACCGATAGTTCGAAGGCTCTCTGCTGGAGGGAGCAGGCTTCGAACTCTCGGTCCCGCCGAAAGGGAAGGCGGTTCCGACGCGCGCCAAATGGGTTTTGCAGGCCTTCAACCCGGCGTGGCTCCCGCGGTGCGTCCCGGCCGAGTCGCCCATATGCGCGGAATCGCCGGCCGAACTTCGCGCGATCTCGCCGGATCGAGCGTTTAGGATTTCGCGTTCATAATCATCGCGACGCGGGCTAATCTGCGCCTCTCGCGTCGAGCCTCCGCCTCGATGCGGCGGATCTCTTTTTGCTGCTGTTGGGCCTGCCATTCCATCGATGCGACGGCGTAAGTGACTTTGGGACCCTCGGGTTTGCTCTGCTCGTCGATCTGCTCGTCCTCAATTGGCTCGTCCTCGATCCACTCTCCGAGCTTGCGCCAGCCGGCGCGGATCAAGACTTTGCGCATCATCGGCAGATAGTTCGAGTGTCCCATCCGAGGCGACATTGACATCCCGGCCTGAGAAGGTTTGCACCGACGTACCGACGGGCCCTTCCAGGAGAACGCGATGGCGCTGCGGGTTCTCAGGGTTGCGGTAGCGCTCGGCTTGCATCCGGATGAGCTCGTAGAACCCTCGGCCCGGGAACGGGCGCTTCAACCAGTCCAGGAACTGGGCGGTCGAATCCACCTGATCGTCGTGCTTGCCGTTCGGGAACACGGTCATCTCATGGAGGTATTCGGCGAGCCAGGGCGCCTCCTCGGGGATGTGGACAAAGCCGCTCTCGATCATCGCGGTCTGTGCGTGCAGACGCATGATCTTCTCGGTGGTCGGCTGGTAGCGCGTCACAGCATGGCAGCCATCCTCGATCAGCTCCTGGATCAGCTGGGTGCCCGAAGCCTTGTCCTCGATCAGCACCTCGGTCGCATCAAACAGCCTCTGCTGCTCGCGCACGGCGCGCTTGAGCGCCGGATACTCGAGCCTTCTGCGGAACACACCGAGAAGGAAGAGGTGCTTGCCGCTCACTCCCCAAGTCGTGCACACCGAGAAATCGCTGAGCTCGGTCGCCTTGTTGGCGGTGTCCCAGCTTTGCACGATGCGCTCGAAGCGCTGCGGCCGCTCGTTCTCGCGATAGCGCTTGAACCATTCGGCTTGCACCATGCCGCCGCCCAACGGAGCCGGCGATTGCTGATACTGTCCGGCGAAGTTGTATTCGCCGATGGTCCGTCGGATGTGCTCCAGGGTTTCGAGCGGCTCGCGGTCGGGGTGCAACGCCTCGCCCCGACGGCGCGTGAAGCATCGCGGTCCCCAGATCGTCTCGATCCGGTGCACCTCGTCCGCTTCGGCGATCGCCGGAAATCTCAGGACCTCCCACGGCTCCTGTGCAAGGAGATGGCCGATGAGGTCGTCTTCGTGCAGCCGTTGCATGATGGTGACAATGGCGCCGCGTCGCTTGTCGTTCTGCCGGCTGTAGAGGGTGTGGTCGTACCAATCGTTGGCGGCTTGCCGCTGCGAATCGGAGAGCGCCTCTTCCGGCTTTAAGGGGTCATCGATCAGAATGATGTCGGCACCGCGTCCGGTCAGCACACCGCCGGTGGAGGTGGCGAGCCGGTAGCCCTGCCGGGTGGTGATGAATTCCTGCACTGCCTGGCGGTGCGGCGCCAGCCGGGTCGAAAAGATCTGCCGATACCACCGGCTCATCATGATGCTGCGGCAATCGCGGGCGAGCTTGTCGGCGAGTTCCTGGGCATAGCTGACGCACAGGATCTGGGCCGTGGGGTCGTGCCCGAGACACCAGGCTGGAAAGGCGATCGAGGCCAGCAAGGATTTCAGATGGCGGGGTGGCAAGTTGATGATCAGCCGCCTGATCTTTCCTTCCCGCACCGCGGTCAGCTTGGCGGCAATGACCCTGAGATGCCAGTTCATCGCCAGACGAGTCTGCGGATTGAGGTCATGGAAGCAGCGCATCGCGAAAGTCGCGAAGTCAT
>NZ_JAFAVV010000194.1 GCF_019242285.1 Bradyrhizobium sp. | reverse complement strand
TAGCCCCACACTTCTTGAAGGAGCACCTTGCGCGCGACGGAATGTCCGTTCGAACGATAAAGGAAGCGGAGGATCGCAGCCTCCTTCTCGGTAAGCTTCAGCTTTGATCCTTTTTCCGTGACGATGAGCTTCGAGGCCGGCTTGAATTGCAAGGGGCCAATTCGCAGCACGGCATCGTCGCTTGCCTCGTGCTGCCGAAGCTGCACGCGGATGCGCGCCAGGAGCACGGCGAAGCGGAACGGCTTGGCGACGTAGTCGTTGGCGCCCGAGCCGAGGCCGGCCACGGTGTCGGCATCGCTTGCGTGTCCAGTGAGCATGATGATCGGCATGCGAGCACCGCTCGCGCGCATCACTCTTACGGCCTCGCGCCCGTCCATGTCGGGTAGGCCCACATCCATGATCACAAGGTCAAACGGCTCGGATTTGACAAGCGTCATGGCGGCCGCGGCCGTGGGCGCGGAGCTCACCGAGAACTCGCCGTTCACGCTCAATTGATCGGTCAGCGTGTCGACGATGTCGGCGTCATCATCTACGACAAGAATGCGCGTGCGATTGGACATGTCGGAACTCGAATCGGCAAACGGGTTTCGAACTTAGCTTAACCTGCCTTTGGGGTGCAAAGGCGGGGATGTAGGTGCGTGTGAATTGGCGAAGCGAATCTCACTTGTCAGCGCAAGCCTCCAATTCAAAGACAGGTTGATTGCGACATAAATTAGCGTTCAAAGTGTCAGCCGCTGGGATAAGAGACCAGCGAGCTCGCGCAACTCAGGCATCGCCTTTCGCCCGACCAGCATGTAGGCCCGACCCTGCGAAGCCCAATGCACGATGTTCAGCCCCGCGCGCTGCTCGCTGCTCGGCCCGATCTCGTGGTGGCTATCGCTGTAAATGCAAAGGGCCACGACGCCATCGTGCGGATCTAGATAAGCGATCTGACCAAGCGGCTTGCCATCGTATTGAAGAATTTGCACCCGCTTTAGCGTAATCCCGGGTAAGGAAACGCTGGAGGGCAGGAGGTGGACTCCAAGCTTCGCTCCTACCGCGGCGAGTTCGCGATCCTTCGGCGGGATCTCATCCGAAATGCCTGAAAGCGTGTCTGGAGTATAAAGCGACATATATTCGGCCACCGCCTGCCGCCACTCGTCCTCGCTATCGCTCGCGACTTCGATCCCAGCGATCTCGCGCAAGTCGGACTGAAGTCGATCGGTCATCATTCCGGCAATAAAAATGGCGATGCCGGCGGCGAGTAGCGCGAGTCGAGGACGGCTACTCACCAATCGCCAGATGCTCCGGTCGCTCGTGATAGTTCTATCGGGCCGGTAACTCGGCAGCGCGAGAAGCATTTGCCTGAGCTGGGCCTCGGGGGCTTCGGCCAGCAGCGCCCCAAACGCCTCCTTGATGGAAACCGTGCCCACTTGAGCAAAAACATCCAGCCGCTGCCGCAATGCGCTGTCATGAGCAAGCCAAACCTCTACCCATTGTGCTTGCGCGGGCGATAATTCTCCATCGAGGAAGGCCACGAGATCGGCATCGGCCGGCCGCCCGGTCGGTGTTTCGCTCATCGGCTTTGACTCTGGGGCGCGGAGATGTCTTCCGGGGCCGGGTCGAGCTTACTCAAGGTTTCACGCGCCGCCGCTAACCGGCTCATGACAGTGCCGATCGGCACTTCCAGCACCTCCGACGTGTCCCGGTAGGTGAGTCCTTCAACATAGGTCAAGAAAACCGTCTCCCGTTGCGCTTGCGGAAGCATTTGCACGTGCCTCAACACTTGCCGAGCCAAAATATTCGTTTCGATTTCCTTCGCCCCTTCGAATACGAGGGCGGTCTCGGCATCGACCAGGCCGCCACCCTGGCGAATCCGGCGGGATCGAACCTCGTTGAGCCAAATCGAACGGAGAATTGAGAAAAGCCAGCGATCCAGCCTCGAGCCGACGGCGAATTGGCGTGAGCGTTCAAGGGCGCGAACACAAGTTGCTTGAACGAGATCCTCGGCCACATCGCGCCGCCCCGAAAGGACGAGTCCGTAGCGCCAAAGGCGGGCCAAATGGCTCACCAGGCCAGCCCTCACCTCAAGCTGCCCATTCCCAATCATGCCTGAAGCGTTGAATAACACCAAAGGGCGCACATCGGCGGTGCCTAGAGCATGCTCTCAAAAAATGAAAGTTAATTTTGCAATAAGATCACGCTCAATCATCCAAATGATTCATCAGAATCACGCCAAAACTTTCGCGCGGAGCATTACGGCTGGTAATAGATTCGATGCGATCTCCACTCAAAGCTTGCCAAGCATCCGCTTTCGCCGCCCCGAGACTCAACTGGCAGGGTTCATTCGACAGACGATGGGGCAAGTCGTTGCGCTACGTCGGTCCAGCCGTTGAAGGTTCGAACCCGGTAAGGTGGCGCGGCGCAGAGACGCCGCGCCAATTAGGCGATCGAGATTAGAGCTTCGAGTCTTCGATCGCCTGCGCAAGATCCTCGTACTCCTCGCAGCCCGTGCCGCAGATCGTCTTGATGGTCGCGAGCTGGGATTTCGCGAGATCAACTTTGCCCTGAATGACGTAA
>NZ_JAFAVV010000168.1 GCF_019242285.1 Bradyrhizobium sp. | reverse complement strand
CGGCTCTCATCGTAAGTCGGCCGCGCAGAGTGCTCCTGCGTAGCGTGTTCAAAGAAAATGACGCATGCGCCGCCATACGAATTTTCTTCCAGCGCGTTCGCTGGTGAAAGCTTCACCCACATCCGTGCAAATATCTGAAATTGCCAGAAGCATGACCTCACGCAATGTTGTGCGATGCGGCGTCGATGCGGTGCCGCGCGGAATTGAACTGCGGGAGCGATTGATGACAGTGCGCGCCGAAAGACTGTCGGCCATAGCGGGATCCGTCGAATACGACGCGGACGTTCTCGTTCTCGGCGGGGGGCCAGCGGGAACATGGGCGGCGATCAGCGCGGCGGAACACGGCGCGCGCATCGTGCTCGCCGACAAGGGATTTTGCGGGACGTCGGGCGCGACGGCCGCGGCCGGCACCGGCGTCTGGTACATCGATCCCGATCCCGCGCTTCGCGAAGCCGCAATGGCAGGCCGCGAGAAGATGGGCGGCTATCTGCAGGATCGTCGCTGGATGGCGCGCACGCTCGACTGCACCTTTGCGCAAAGCAATCGCCTCGCCGAGTGGGGCTATCCCTATCCAGTAGACGACGATGGCAAGTCACAACGGAACTCCCTGCAGGGGCCGGAATACATGCGGCTGATGCGCAAGCGCACCAAGGCTGCCGGTGTTATCATTCTGGATCACAGTCCTGCGCTCGAACTGCTGGTCGACGAGGGCGGTGCTGTCGCCGGCGCAACCGGCGTGCGCCGTCAAAAGGACGATCACTGGGTCGTGCGCGCCAAGGCGGTCGTGATCGCGACCGGCGGCTGCGCGTTCCTGAGCAAGACATTGGGCTCCAACGTGCTGACCGGCGACGGTTACCTGATGGCCGCCGAGGCCGGCGCCGAATTCACCAGCATGGAGTTCTCCAACCCCTATGCGATATCGGCCGCGTTCGGTTCGGTGACCAAGACGCTGTTCTATGGCTGGGCGACCTTCACTTATGAAGACGGCAGCGTCGTTCGCGGAGCGGCATCCAAGGGCGGTCGCTCGGCGATCGCTCGAGCGCTGACGCAGGGGCCGGTTTATGCGCGGCTCGACAAGGCCGACGCGGACGTACAGCGGTCCATGCGCGTGTCGCAGCCGAACTTCTTCCTGCCGTTCGATCGCACCGGCATCGATCCGTTCAATCAGCGCTTCCCGGTGACGCTGCGCCTTGAGGGCACCGTGCGGGGCACCGGTGGCCTGCGCATCGTCGATGAGACCTGCGCGACGACCGTGCCGGGCCTCTACGCTGCCGGCGATGCGGCAACGCGCGAACTGGTGTGTGGCGGCTTTACCGGCGGTGGCAGTCACAATGCGGCGTGGGCGATGTCGTCCGGCACTTGGGCGGGGCAGGGAGCCGCGGATTACGCGCGGCTGGCTGGTTCGGTGTCGAGGGGGCAGGCGGCGCGCGCCGGCACAGTCGCACTTCGTGAACGTGCCGGGCGGCCGTTTGTGCCGGCACATCTGGCGCGCGCCGTTCAGGACGAAGTCTTTCCCTTCGAGCTGAATTATTTCCGCGAGGCCAGTCGCCTCGGTGATTCTCTTGAGCGGCTTGATGCGCTCTGGGCCGAAGCGTCTGGCGCCGACGCCGCGACGGAAGCCGACGTGCTACGCGCACGCGAGGCTGCCGCGATGCTGGCGACCGCGCGCTGGATGTATCGCAGTGGATTGGCGCGCAAGGAAAGCCGCGGCATGCATCGCCGCGACGATTTCCCGAACCAGGACGAGCGCTTCCGGCGCTATATCACGACCGGCGGTCTCGACGAGGTCTGGACCGCGTCGCGCGCCCATACGGACTCCTCTTACGCGGAGGCGGCGGAATGATCGAGGTCATCGACGCCGAACGCTGCACGTCCTGCGACATCTGCGTGAACGTCTGTCCCACCAACGTCTTCGACAAGACCGACGGCGTCCCGGTCATCGCGCGGCAGGGCGATTGCCAGACATGCTTCCTTTGCGAGCTCTATTGTCCGGAGGACGCGTTGTTCGTCTCGCCCTTTGCAGAGGCGGCGCAGAGCATCGACGTCGCCGCGCTGAAGCAGGGCGCGCTGCTGGGAAGTTACCGCCGCGCGGTCGGCTGGACAGATGAAACGCGGGAGCTGCGCAGCGTCGACCGCAGCTACCGTCTGTTTGGGCATTGAAACTGCGCGGCCTCTGGCTGCGTGCTGTTGAATTGGACACTCCGAATGAACGTACGTCAATCCGTGGCAATCGCTGAACCCATACCCGCGCCGGTACAGATTGCGCCCGAGCCTGGCGAGGGGCAAGCCATGGTGCGCTTCGAAGGTGTTGCAAAAGCCTATCCGGCCTATCGCGGTAAGCCGAGCGTCCAGGCGCTGCAGGACATCGACTTCGCCATTCCCCGCGGATCGATCACCGGCGTGATCGGCCGGTCGGGTGCCGGCAAGTCGAGCCTGGTGCGCCTGATCAACGGGTTGGAAAAGCCCACGGCCGGCCGCGTCGTGGTTGACGGCCGCAATATCTCGGCGCTCTCGGGCCGGGAGCTACGGCTCGCCCAGCGCTCGATCGGCATGATCTTCCAACACTTCAACCTGCTGTCGTCGCGGACGGCGGCCGACAACATCGCGCTACCCCTCGAGATCGCCGGCTGGTCGAAGACCGACGTCGCGGTCAGGGTGTCCGAGCTGCTCGAGCTCGTCGGTATCACCGACAAATTCGATCGCTACCCGTCCGAGCTGTCCGGCGGCCAGAAGCAGCGCGTCGGCATCGCGCGGGCGCTGGCGACGCGTCCGGATGTCTTGTTGTCGGACGAAGCGACCTCGGCGCTCGATCCCCAGACGACACGCTCGATCCTTGATCTGCTTGCCAGCATCAATCGCGAGCTTGGCGTCACGATCGTGCTGATCACTCACGAGATGTCGGTGGTCCGCCAGCTCGCCCGGGAAGTGGTGGTGATCGATGCCGGCCACATCGTCGAACGCGGACATGTGGCCGATATCTTCACCCATCCGAAGCACCCGATCACGCAAAGTTTTCTCGCCGAGGTTCTCGGCGACGGCATTGCGGTCTCACTGGCGAGTCGGCTGAAGGAACAGCCGGTGCCCGGAGGTCAATCCGTGCTTCGGGTGCAGGTGCGCGGGACGGATGCGGGCGACACCGTCGTGTCGCGCATCGCCCGCGAGCTGAGCCTCGATGTGGCGCTGTTGGCAGCGCGCGTCGATGAAATCGGCCGTCAGCATGTCGGCTCGTTGACGCTAGGCGTCCCTGGCGGTGAGACCACCGAGCGCCAGGTGCTGTCCTGGCTCTCCCAATATCAATTCTCTGTGGAGCGTCTCGGCTATGTCGCGTGATCTCATCAACCTGATCATCGAGGCGACCGGCGAGAGCCTGTTCATGGTCTCGGTCGCGGCGTCGCTGGCCACGCTGTTTGGCTTGCCGATCGGCATATTCCTGGCGACCAGCCGCAAGGCGGAACTGTTCGCGGCACCTTCCGTGAACACCGTCCTCGGCGTCGTCGTCAACGCCACCCGTTCGACGCCCTTCATCATCCTGGTCGTCGCCATCATTCCTTTCACCCGCTTGATCGCGGGTACCTCGATCGGCTCTGGCGCCGCCATTATTCCCTTGACCATTGCGGCAACCCCGTTCATCGCCCGCCTGGTGGAAGCAGCGATTCGCGAGGTCGACGGTGGGCTGATCGAAACCGCATCTTCGTTCGGGGCGAGCCCGCTGCAGATCGTGTTCAAGGTCCTGATTCCCGAGGCGCTGCCGGGGTTGGTGCTGGCGCTCACGCTGGCTGTCGTCAGCCTGCTCGGCTATTCCGCGATGGTGGGTGCTGTGGGCGGGGGCGGCCTCGGCGATCTCGGCATCCGTTACGGTTATCAGCGCTTCATGCCGGAAATGATGCTGGCGGTCGTTGTCGTCCTGATCGCGCTGGTGCAGACGGTGCAGACGGCAGGCGACTATCTCGCGCGCCGGGTCAATCGGCGCCTGCGGCATCTGTGAGTCCGCCATGCCGAAGGAAATCCGCCTCAACGCCTTCGATATGAATAGCGTCGGCCACATCCAGCATGGCATGTGGTCGCATCCGCGCGATCAGTCGCCGCGATACACCGACATCGAATATTGGCAGCACCTGGCCCGAACGGCCGAGCGTGGCCTGTTCGACGCCATCTTCCTTGCCGACATCATCGGTGTCTACGACGTCTATGGCGGTTCTCCGGCGGCCTCGATCCGAGGCGCGGTGCAGATTCCGATCAATGATCCCTTGCTTGTTGTGCCTGTCATGGCGGCGGTGACCAAGAACATCGGCTTCGGGGTCACGTCGAACGCGACCTACGAGACGCCCTATCTGTTTGCGCGCCGGCTGTCGACGCTCGACCATCTGACAAAGGGAAGGGCTGGTTGGAACATCGTCACCGGCTACCTCGACAGCGCGGCGCGGGCCATGGGGCTCGACCGGCAGATCGAGCATGACGATCGCTACGACCTTGCCGACGAATACATGGAGGCGATCTATAAGCTCCTCGAGGGGAACTGGGAGGATGACGCCGTTCTCGCCGACCGGGTCAATCGAACCTACGCAGACCCGGCGAAGGTCCACGTGATCAATCATGTCGGCCGGCGTCACCGCATCAACGCCATCCATCTCAGCGAACCCTCGCCGCAGCGCACGCCGGTGCTGTTCCAGGCTGGCGTCTCGGGCCGCGGCCGGGCGTTCGCGGCGCGGCACGCGGAGTGCATTTTCCTAGCCACCTCAACCAAGGACAACGTGCGTACCCTCGTGAAGGACGTCAGGGCACAGGCGGTGAAGAGCGGTCGCAAGGCGGAGGATATCGTCGTTTTCGCAAGCCGTGCGGTCGTCGTGGGGCGCACGCGCAAGGAGGCGGAAGAGAAATTCGCCGAATACAAGAGCTACGGCAGCGTCGAAGGAGCGCTCGCGCATTTCGCCAGCTCTGTCGGGATCGACTATGCGAAGGAGGATCTCGATGCGCCGCTCAGGCACGAGCACACAAACTCGATGCAGTCTATCCTGGAAGCGCTGACCACGCGCTCGAGCGAGCAATGGACCTTGAGAAAACTGCTGGGCGAGATGGGAATCGGCAGTCGCACCAGGCCTTTCGTGGGCTCGGCAGAGGAAGTCGCCGATGAGCTACAGAGCTGGGTAGAGGACACCGGGATCGACGGTTTCAACCTCAGCCGTGTCGTGACGCCGGAGGGGCTGGAGGATTTCGTCGATCTCGTCGTGCCAACCCTGCAGGAACGCGGAGCCTACAAGACCGCCTATCGTGAGGGGACGCTGAGGCAAAAGCTGTTTGGTGGATCGGCACGTTTGCCGAAGACGCACGTAGGCGCCTCCTATCGCCACCGCCCCGAAATCGGCGTTGACGGGGGACGGACGCCGCTGCCTGCAACTGTCGCGTGACGTTCGAGGGCGAATGAAGAGAGGAGCTTTGCATGAAGAGCGATGACAAAATCGGCGTCCTTAACCGGCGTTGCTTGGTTGCGATGGCCGCTGCGAGCGCGTTGTTCGTGGTCGGATTCGCTTCGCAAGGCGAAACAGCCGAGCCGCTGAAAGTCGGCACATCGGGCGGTCCGATTGCCGATATTATCCAGTTCGCCGCGGCTCGTGCCAAGGAACAGGGCCTCGATGTCAAAGTCGTCGAATTTTCCGATTGGGTGACGCCGAACGAGGCACTGCAGAACGGTGACATCGATGCCAATCTGTTCCAGCACACGCCTTTCCTCAACAATGCGATCTCGACGCGCGGCTATACTTTCACCCCGATCGCGGCAACCTACGTGCTTCCCGTCGGGCTGTATTCGAAGAAGATCGCCAAGCTCAGCGAGGTTCATCCGGGTACGCGAGCTGCGGTCGCCAACGACCCCGTCAACGAAGCGCGCGGATTGCTGCTGTTCGAGAAAGCGGGGCTGATCAAGCTCCGGGAGGGCGCGGGCGAGAAAGCCAACGTCCGCGATATCGTCGAAAACCCGAAGAACCTGAAGTTCCTCGAGATCGAAGCGCCGCAGCTTCCGCGCGTGCTCGACGACGTGGAACTCGCGCAGGTCAGCATCAACTACCTGATCGCCTCGGGCGGCGATCCCGAAAGCCTTCTGATCGCCGACGGCTTTGGCGATCCGCGCTATGCACTGCAGTTCGTGGCGCGGACAGACAGAAAGGACGATCCGCGGTTGTTGCGCTTCGTCTCGATCTACCGGTCGCCCGAGGTCAAGGACTACATCAGCAAGAAGTACGGACGCTTTATCGTCCCGGTGTGGTAAGCGACGAACGACCGCGCCTCAGGGCCCCTTGGGAGCCCAGATCTTCAAGGCCGTGGTGTCGAGTTTGGCCGGAATCAAATGCTCGGCGAAGAAGGCGTCCGCGATGCGCTGCTGCTCCGACAGGCCGGATGCCGTCACCGGACCCACCAAGTAGGAGCGGTGGCTATTGGCCTCCTTGACAGTAGCCGCATCGATACCCCACAGGCCGGTCAATGAGGCTGCGGCCTCCGCTGGGTGCGCTTTCACCCATTTGCCGGTCTCGGCCAGCTTGTTGAAGATGACGTTCAAGGCAGCGCCGTGCGCGTCCGCGTAGGCGGCGGAAGCGAGGTAGTAGCGCTTGTAGCTGGCAAGGCCGTTGCTGCCGTCGGCGAGGACCCGGGCTTCCGATTGCTTCAGTGTGCTGGAGAGAAACGGATCCCAAGCAACCCAGGCATCGACGCTGTTGCCGATGAAGGCCGTGCGTCCGTCGGCTGGCGTCAGATAGGCCGGGCTGATGTCCTTGAAGTTGAGATCCGCCTTTGCAAGTGCGACAAGCAAAAGATAGTGACTACCGGCGCCCTTGGTGACCGCGACTTTCCTGCCTTTGAGGTCAGCCAAGGTCTTGAGGGGTGAAGACTTCGGCACCAGGATCGCCTGTGCGGTAGGCGAGGCGGCTTCCTCGGCGATGTAAGCGAGCTTTGCGCCCGCAGCCTGGGCGAAGATCGGTACGGTGTCGGCGACATCGGCGCCGAAATCGACGCTGCCGATATTGATCGCTTCCAGAAGCGGCAATCCGCTGGTGAACTCACGCCAAGTGACGGTGACACCAAGCGGCGCCAGCGCCTTCTCGAGCTCGCCATTGGTTTTCAGGATGGCCGTTAGTGTCGAGGATTTCTGGTAGCCGATCCGGATTTCCTCCGACTGGGCGGCGGCCGCGAACAACGACATGCCGAGGAGGCCGATCGCGCCGGCGGCGACGCCGCGCAGGAGACGGGTGAGAGGTCGCATCCGGTGTTCCTTCTTGTGGGCTGCGGTCCATCCTTTGCAGTCAATCAAAGACGCTAGCAATTCCAGAAACTGGCGCGGCTCGATCGTAAAATTCTCTGCAAGTCGCTTATTTGGGAAGGACATTTTGCGGGTATGCGCCTGCCTTGCCGTGGTGAAGGACGCACACGCTGGACCGCACGCAGGCTCGAATCCTCTTCAGACGCTCGGCGATCGGCGAAAGCTCATTCGTTCTATGGCGGAATGCATCGAGAGAAGACCGTTGCAATTGTAGCTCCAACAAAGAAATTCCATGAGATTGCCGTTGGCCGCTTTTCGACCGAAATTTCCATGAGGCGAATTCGCCCATATTCGGGCGCATCGGGTCGGGGAAGATCATGTCGGATATTGCGGTTAAGGTTTCGGAGCCGGCCGTGCTGAAGGCGCGGCTCAACGAAGACTGGCTGGCGGTTGCGATCGGCATTCTGGTGTTTGCGCTGGCGTTATTCTCGGTCAGCGGCACTGATTTACTGGGCTGGGCGGTGACGACCTCGGTCTATGCCGACATCGCCAACGCACTTGCGCCGGTCGCCAAGGCCTACGCGCCGCTCGGCGGCGTCGTTTCACTGCTGCTCACCTACGCGGCACTGCTCTTGGCGCTCTCGATCGGCGTCAGCACGCTGGGAGCTGATGTCAGGAAATTCGCGCTCGCCTTCACCGCTGTGTTCGCCATTGCCTATGCAAGCTGGATCGTCGGCAGCTATGCTCACATCGCCGCGGTAACGCCGGCCGAGCAGCAGAAATTCGGCATCTCCTGGTCGCTCAAGCTGACCAACGAAGGCGGCTTCATCATCGCGCTGCTGTCGGGACTCGTGATTGCGAATTTCTTCCCGCGCTTTGCCGCATGGCTGAAGGAAGCCATCCGGCCCGAGCTTTACATCAAGATCGCGATCGTCATTCTTGGCGCCACCGTCGCGGTGACGGCCGCCGGGCGGCTCAACCTGGCATCGTCGCTGCTGCTCCGCGGTGCGGCGGCTATCGTGGAAGCCTATCTGATCTATTGGGCCGTGGTTTATTTCGTCGCGCGCAAATGGTTCGGTTTCAGCCGCGAATGGTCGGTGCCGCTCGCCTCAGGCATTTCGATCTGCGGCGTCGCGGCGGCGATCGCCACCGGAGGCGCGATCCGCGCACGGCCTGCAGTGCCGGTGCTGGTGTCATCGCTGGTTGTGGTGTTCGCGGTCGTCGAAGTGCTGATCCTGCCTTTCCTCGCCCAGACCTTCCTATGGCAGGAGCCGCTGGTTGCCGGCGCCTGGATCGGCCTTGCGATCAAGACCGACGGCGCGGCGGTCGCAGGCGGCGGCGTTACGGAATCGCTGGTGATGGCGAAAGCGGCGGCCGAAGGCATCAAATATCAGCCCGGCTGGATCATCGCGACCACGACCACGGTGAAGATCTTCATCGACATCTTCATCGGCATCTGGGCCTTCATCCTCGGCTACATTTGGACCAACCACATCGACAAGGGGCCGGACAAAGCCAAAGCGTCCGAGATCTGGCAGCGTTTCCCGAAGTTCATTCTCGGTTTCGTCCTGGTGTTCGCGATCTCGCTGTGGCTTGCGGTCGGCACCACGCCCGAGATCGCCAAGGCGCTGCCTGCGGCGGCGTGCGAAGCCAATGTGTTCCGGGTGATCTTCTTCATCCTGACCTTCTTCTCGATCGGCGTGCTGTCGGATTTCCGCAAGCTGTGGCAGCAGGGTTTCGGCAAGCTCGCCGCGGTCTATTTCGTCAGTCTGTTCGGCTTCGTGATCTGGGTCGGGCTCCTGATCTCTTGGCTGTTCTTCTCCGGCTTCAAGCCGCCGCTCGCATCCTGATCTCGGAGGACGCATCATGTCGCAAACGGACATCAAGGACGAGATCAACGCCGCTCCCGAGCCGTTGCTGCCGATCGAAAAGAAGCTGATCGGCTGGAGCCTTGGGCTCGGGATCGTGCTGCTCGTGGTGCTGATCGCGGTCAACCATTTCGTGCCGATCAAGCTGTAGCGCAACGATCACACGGGTAATCTGAGAAAGCCGGCGATAATGCCGGCTTTTTGTGCGCATTTGTCTCAGAAGTCAGCCGGAGTTCCTGTTGCTCATTTCATGATTAAGAAATTGCGACGGCTCCTCGCCAAGAAGATTTTCGCCGCTGAGGCTGATGTGCTCGCAACAAACGCTGCGTCGCGAGCAACTTCGACAGCGTGCGCATTGCTATTTTTGCCGAACCCTCGACAGCCTCATCGCGTCGCACCATCATTTCGTCCAACGCATTGCCCGGAGATCGTAGTGAAGCGTCGGGAGCTCCTGAAATTGTCGCTGGCAGGCGCGGCAAGTGTCGCACTGTCACCGGCCGCGCGCGCCGAAGACCTGCCGAAAGTGATCCGCGTCGGCACGCAGAAGGGCGGCTTCTTCTTTCCGGCGGTCAGGCAACGGCACACGATCGAGGATGCGTTCAAGCCGCTCGGCATCGAAATTCAGTGGCTCGATTTCCAGTTCGGACCGCCACTGCTCGAAGCTATCAATGTCGGCAGCGTCGACTTCGGCTATGTTGGCGATACGCCGCCGATCTTTGCGCAGGCCGCCAACGCCAGGATTCGCTATGCCGCGGCGGTGAAGCAGGGAGGGGGCACGCAGGCGATCATCGTGCACAAGGACTCGCCCATCCAGTCGCTTGCCGATCTGAGGGGTAAGCGCATTGCCTTCGGCAAGGGATCGAGCGCGCATAATCTCTTGGTCGCGGCGTTGGAGAAGGCGGGGATCGAATGGCGCGATATCGTGCCGACGCCGCTCGCGCCGGCGGACGCAACGGCGGCTTTTGCCCAAGGCTCGGTCGACGCGTGGTCGATCTGGGATCCCTATCTCGCGCTGGCCGAGCTGAAGGGTGATGCGCGCGTGCTGGTCTTTGCCAGGGAGATTCACCAGCCGAACGCCTTCGTCATCGCGGCCGCAGATTTCATCGAGAAATATCCCTCGTTGGTGGCGCGCCTCAACACGGTGTTCGCCGCCGAGGGCGTTTGGGCCAATGCCCATCATGAGGAGGTCGCGCAGGCTCAGGCGGCAGCCACGGGTGTCGATATCGAAGCGACCAGGCGCTTCGTCGCGCGCTCCAACTATAGCGTCGTTCCAGTCGACGATGACACCATCAGGACCCAGCAAGGTGTCGCCGATCGCTTCGCGCGTCTCGGCCTGATTCCGAGGCCCGTCAAAGTGGCAGACATCGTCTGGAAATGGACACCCGGCTCGTAGGTCGTCCTCAGCAAATCCCGGAGAGAAACATGCGTTTGTTCAAGAGATGGATCGCGGTTGCCGTGCTGTCGCTGAGTGCGGTGGCGGCAACCGTCGGCGCGAGCCATGGCCAGGACAAGGTCGTGCGCATCGGCTATCAGAAATACGGCAAGCTGGTCCTGCTCAAGGGCAGGGGTACGCTCGAAGACAAGCTCAAGCCGCTCGGCTACAGCGTAACCTGGACGGAATTTCCCTCAGGCCCGCCGCTGCTCGAAGCACTCAATGTCGGCGCCATTGATTTCGGCATCGCGGGCGAAACGCCGCCGATCTTTGCGCAAGCCGCCGGCGCGCCGCTGGTCTATCTCGCTTACGATCCGCCTGCCCCGCAAGGCGAAGCGATCCTGGTGCCCAAGGATAGCCCGCTGAAATCCGTGGCTGATCTTCGCGGCAAGAAGGTTGCGCTGAACAAGGGCTCGAACGTCCATTATCTCCTGGTGCGGGCGCTGGAGCAGGCCGGACTGAAATACATGGATACCCAGCCGGTGTTCCTCGCGCCATCCGATGCCCTTGCCGCCTTCACGCGCGGCTCGGTCGATGCCTGGGTGATCTGGGACCCCTATGAAGCTGCGGCGGAAGCCTCGACCGGCGCACGTATCCTGACCGACGGCACCGGCCTTGTCGCAAATCATCAGTTCTACTTCTCCTCGCGGAAATTTCTCAACGAGAACGCCAAGGCCGTCGATGTTGTGCTCGATGCGCTCAACGAGGCCGACGACTGGACTAGGAAGAACATCGAAGCGGTGGCTGAGCAACTCAGCCCGTCGGTGGGCTTGCCCGCTGCCGTGCTTGCCGTGTCCCTCAAGCGGGAATCCTACGGGATTTTGCCGATCAACAATGAGGTGATCGCAAGTCAGCAGCGGATTGCCGACACCTTCCATGCGCTCGGGCTGTTACCCAAGCCGATCACGGTCTCAGACCTGCAACGCAAATCCGGATCCTGATCATGAGCCTCCAAAATCCCTCAGAGGCAAATGTCCTCTGGTTCCTGCCGACCCATGGCGACGGCCGCCATCTGGGCACCTCGATCGGAGGCCGCCAGGTCAACTTCAACTACCTGCGCCAGGTGGCGCAGGCGGCGGATCAACTCGGTTATTTCGGCGTCCTGCTGCCGACCGGACGGAGCTGCGAGGATTCCTGGATCGTGGCGTCGAGCGTCGCGCCATTCACCGAGCGACTGCGCTACCTCGTGGCCGTCCGGCCGGGCCTGCAATCGCCGAGCGTCGCCGCGCGCATGACCGCGACGCTCGACCGGATCAGCAACGGCCGGCTTCTGATCAACGTTGTCACCGGCGGCGATCCCGTCGAGAACAAGGGCGACGGCATCTTTCTCGATCACGACGCACGCTACGCGGTCACGCGTGAGTTCTTGGCCGTCTACACCGATCTGTTGGCCGGCAAGACCGTCAATTTCGCAGGTGAGCACATCCGTATCGAGGACGGCCGCCTCTTGTTCCAGCCGTTGCAGTCGCCGCGGCCAGCGCTCTATTTCGGCGGATCGTCGGATGCCGGCATCGACGTCGCCGTCGATCAGGTGGACAAATACCTGACCTGGGGCGAGCCGCCGGCGCAGGTCGCCGAGAAGCTTGCACGCGTGAAGCTAGCTGCGGCAAGCCGCCGACGGCAGCTTTCGTTCGGCATCCGGTTGCATGTGATCGTGCGCGAGACGAACGAAGAGGCCTGGGCTGTCGCCGACGATCTGATCAAACACGTTACCGACGACACGATTGCGTCGGCGCAGAAGATTTTCGCCCGCATGGACTCGGTCGGCCAGCAGCGCATGGGGCAGCTGCATGGCGGCCGCCGCGACAAGCTCGAGATCAGTCCAAACCTCTGGGCCGGTGTTGGGCTTGTACGCGGCGGCGCGGGGACCGCGCTGGTCGGCGATCCCCAGACCGTTGCGGCCCGGATCAACGAGTATCAGGACATCGGCATCGACACCTTCATCCTATCCGGCTACCCGCATCTGGAGGAAGCCTATCGCTTCGCCGAGCTGGTGTTCCCGCTGCTCAGGCGCGCCGGCAATGTGACGCCGCTCCGCGTCAACACCGGGCCATTCGGCGAGACGATCGCCAACGTGGAACGTCCGCTGCAGAGGGCCTCGCAATCATGAGCCTGATCGAAAGTCTTCCCCGCGTCCGCGCGTTGCGTGCGCCGCGCACAGATGGACTGATCCCCTGGATCGTACCTGTCGCGATTGTGCTGATCTGGCAGATCGCCTGTGTCACGGGCTTCGTGTCGGAACGGGTATTGCCGGCGCCGACCGAGGTGGCAAAGGCGGCCTGGAGACTGCTGCTCTCCGGGGAGCTCGAGCGCAACATTTGGGTGAGCTTCTGGCGCGCCGGCGTCGGCTTTTTGATCGGTGGCGGCATCGGCTTTGCCTTCGGTCTCGCCAACGGCCTCTCCGAACTGTCGGGTAAGCTCACGGACACGACCTTGCAGATGGTGCGCAACGTGCCGCATCTGGCGCTGATCCCGCTCGTCATCCTGTGGTTCGGCATCGACGAGGCCGCAAAGCTGTTCCTGGTCGCGTTAGGGGTGTTCTTTCCGATCTATCTCAACACGCTGCACGGCATCCGCACCGTTGATCCACACCTCGTCGAGATGGGACGCATCTATGGCATGGGCGATGGCGAGTTGTTTCGCCGCGTCATCTTCCCTGGCGCGCTGCCGTCGATCTTCGTCGGGCTGCGCTTCGCGCTTGGTATCATGTGGCTGACGCTGATCGTGGCCGAAACGATCGCCGCGAGTTCTGGCCTCGGCTACATGGCGATGCAGGCACGCGAGTTCATGCAGACCGACGTCGTGGTGCTCTCGATCCTGATCTACGCACTTCTTGGCAAGCTCGCTGACAGCGCCTCGCGTGCCCTCGAACGGCTGACGCTCGCCTGGCACCCCGCATTCCGTAAAGCCTGAAGGACATCCATGCAGGAAGCGTTGCGATTTGATTCATCCGCTGCCGAACCGGTGAGGCGGGACTATCTCGAACAGGCGGACGTGACGCGGCGCCAAGTGAAAGCCGCCGGCCGCGGGCTCGCGTTGACGATCCGCGGCCTGCGCAAATCCTTTGGCGACAATGACGTGCTGCGCGGAGTCGATTTGCATGTTCCATCCGGCCAGTTCGTCGCCATCGTCGGCCGCAGCGGCTGTGGCAAGAGCACGCTGCTCCGGCTCGTCGCCGGCCTCGAAAGGCCGGATGCAGGAACGATCTCCTTCGGCGAGGAGACACGGCGCGAGGACATCCGCGTGATGTTTCAAGAACCGCGCCTTCTGCCGTGGGCACGGGTGTTGGGCAATGTCGAGGTGGGGCTCGGACGCGATCGCGTCTCGACCGACGCGAAGGCGCGCGCAGCGCAGTCGCTGGTGGAAGTCGGGCTCGACAACAAGCGCGACCAATGGCCCGCGGAGCTGTCGGGCGGACAAAAGCAACGCGTGGCGCTCGCCCGCGCGCTGGTGAGCCATCCTCGCGTGCTGGCGTTCGACGAACCGCTGGGCGCTCTCGACGCGCTGACACGGATTTCGATGCAGCAGCTCCTGGAGCGGGTGTGGCGCGACCAGGGATTTACCGCAATCCTAGTGACCCACGACGTGGGGGAAGCCGTCGCACTGGCCGATCGCGTGCTGCTCATCGAGGATGGGTGCGTCGCTCAGGATGTCCGCGTCGATCTGCGCCGTCCGCGCCAACGTGGATCGGCCGATCTGGCGGCGCTCGAGGGCTCGATCCTCCGCGAGCTGTTAAGAGGTGGGGACCTCAGATCAGACAAATGAGGCCGTCATGCACAGCAGCGTCCGCTCCGGCCGCCCCAATCGCGCGGTTAGGTCTGATGATCTTCGAGCGCGATGCGACACCTCACTGGAGGCATCAGCATCATCGCGGCGGGCCGCGGCGGCGACATCATGGGAATGACGGTAACGCGCGTGACATCGCTATTCCCGCAGACACGCAGCGACCGCGTCGGCGATCGACAGCCAGACCTTTGCAACTGGTATCGAAACTGCATGGGGAGTGGCAGGCTGGGAGGATGCGCGACTCATGTTCAACCTGGCTGGAATCGAAACAGTTCTCACAGGCCCAGCCTGCCGAGCAGAAGGTTATTTCGCCGCAGCCTTCAGCGTCAATTTTGTATTTCGCTCAGATTGGAGATGGAATTTCGGCGCAGGGCCTGACTTGAGGGACGCTCTGCTGCCCGCCATCGACACAAGGTCATCATGCTCTGGATGTGGTCGACGGGACAAGGTTTTTCCGTCGCGCAACTTCGGACGAAGCGGACGTTGTTTTGTTTCGTGACGCCTTGTCCGTTCCGGCGTCGTCGCTACGATCAAGCCTCTCAGGGCAGGAATTTGGCTGGAACAAAGTGGTAGCTACATCGGCGACAATTTTCGATCTCGGCGCGTACAGGGCACGAAAGCGGACGGCGTTGGAAAGCGCGCTCGAGCCAGATGAGCGCGCGCCCGCGGTCGCTCCGATTGGGTTCTATTTCTTCTGGCCCGTACTGGCCTGTATGCCGATTGGATTCCTGCTCACAGGCGGCGGACCGGGGGACTTCGCCTAAACGCTATTCCCTTGCATCGGTGCAAATGGCTGCTGTCGCAAGCGGCAACGGCGCTTTTCCGTCCAACGCGGGTGAATCCGATGGCGGAATAACCGGATCGCAGATGGCCGCAAGACGCGCGGCCAATTCGGCGCACTGGTTGCGGATGTCGGGAATTGCCACAATCTCCCAGAAGGCGGCGCGGGTCAGCGGCCCCACCGCGAACAGGCGCCGTGATGCGATGCCGTTCCTGTTGATCACGGCGCAATCGTCCGCGATGTCGATGCCGATATGCAGGGCGTCGGTTCGGACAAGGCCCTGCTCGAAAAGGCGTTGGATCACGGGGTTCCCGGTGCCCCGCGGGTCCTTCACGATGCCGGTGCAATCGACGATCAAGCCCACCTGCAGGCTTGCGCTGTCCCGTTGGCCGCGGCGGCGGTAGCGAACCAGGGCGCCGGAGGCATTCGGCTCGATTCCAGTGACCTTCGCAGCCAGGAGGGAGAGACGACCCGCAGCGAGTGCTTGGGTAAGGCGCATCTCCACTTCAGGCGCTGTACGATGGCGATGAACGTCCCACCAGGCCCGCGCGTGCTCGAGGAAGCGGCGCCTGGACGCGAGCGGGAGCTCGTGCCAGAGCCGCTGCGTATAGGGCCTCACGGCATCAATAACGCTACGCCAGTCGCCGCCCGCTGCCATGTGTGCGTCGATGCGTCCGCGCAGCCATCGCAGTAGCCGGCTGGCGCTTGCCCCGAAGGGAACGTCGCTTTCGTCGATTCGCAACGGATCGGTGCGGCGATGGGCTTTCGCCAAAAGACCGCGTCGCGACATCGCGACGATCTGGCCACCGTGGCCGTCCCGAAGCAAAGACAAAACGTAGTCGATCATCGTGAGCCCCGTGCCGAGGATCAGCACCGTCGTATCCTTGTCGACGGCTGTGGCCGGCGGTGCCCAGGGATCGGCGTCACAGGGAAACTTGGCGACCGGGCTCTCATTTCCGGTAGCGAGGACGGCGACATCGCCGACGTGGCGTGAACCGTCGGCAAGGGTCACCGTAACGCCCGCGGCGTCTTCGACGAGGTCCACGCATTGACCGTGCACGATCGTCAGGCGTGGTGGTGCGCTTTCGGATGATGTGAAGGGCGTGGTGAGGCTCGCGAGATAGTCGCCATAAGCCCGCCGCGGCACGAAGCAATAGGGATCCGGGCACTGCGGTCCCGCCGCACGGTTTGAAAGCCAGCGCCAGAAATGATCGGGATCGTCCGGCAGCGCACTCATGTTGGCGGCGCGGACATTCAGGACATGTTCCGGATTGCTGGTGTGATAGGCAGGACCGCGGCCGATCTCGGCCCGTCGCTCAATCAACGTAACGCGAAACCCAAATTCGTGGTTTTGCAGAAGCTGGTAGGCGAGCAACACACCGCTCGCGCCGCCGCCGACGATGATCGCATGCCTTGTCGCGAAATGGCTCATGAGACTGCACCCCGATTTGCAATGAAATCAACGCAACGACGCTCGCCTCGTTGCTGATCCTAACGCGCAAATTGCGTTGGCAATTTGAAAAGACGAATATTTTGCAAACGCGGGTTGCGGCAGTTCGGCAGTTTCAGGAACCGGCATCCCGATCGCAGATTATTACTGTCCTTCGTGCGCACCTTGCGGAGCGGCGCACTGCGGACGTCTTTTGTAAGTTACGTCGTTTCATTTTTCGTCGTGCCGGGAGAAGCATCGGTGCGCCGCCAGGACAAATATAAATGGCCATTTCATTGACGATTTCGCGAGATCGTCAGATATTCGTTGCGCAGATCGTTCTGCCGAAGGTTACCCGCATGAGAATGACTGAAGCACCAGCGACTTGCGATGTGCGCAAGCGCATGGCGCGGCGTTGCTTCTCTGCGGCGACCGGCGCCTGTCGCTGATCCACTCGTAAGTCTAATCCAGGTCACATCGTCAGACAGGAGCGCCGGCAAAGCCGGCGAATGAGCCATCATGTCCAATGCCTACATCATCGAAATCGGAAGTCATACCGCAGGTATCGTCACGAGAGACGAGCATAGCTTTCGCTTCTTTTCATCAGATCGTATCTTCGACAGTCTTGAGGGCCGGGAGTTTCGCTCAGCCCGCGACGCCGAGCGCGCAGCGCGAGCAGTGCTCCAGGAGCGTCGCCGCCTTGCGCGCGCACCATTGCTGGTGGCCTTCTGATCGGATGCCCCAAACGTTTGCCAAGTCCCACGGAGTTCGAGAATGTCGTTTCGTTTCGTTCTAACCCTGCCAATCATGCTTGCGTTCTGGACGTCAGGTGCACCCGCGGAAACCATAAAGGTCGGAGTCACGCCGGGACCGCATGCCCAGATTCTTGAGGCGGTAAAGCCAATAGCGGCAAAGAAAGGACTAGACATCCAGCTGGTCGAGTTCTCGGACTACGTCGTGCCCAACGCGGCGCTCGATGCTGGCGACATCCAGGCAAATTCCTTTCAGAATAAGCCCTATCTCGACAACCAGAAAGCAGACCGCGGCTACAAGATCGAATCCGTGGGCCTGACCGTCAACTTCCCGATCGGCGTCTATTCGAAGAAGCACAAGAGCTGGTCGGAGATTCCAGATGGAGCCACCGTTTCGATTCCGAATGATCCCACCAATGGTGGGCGGGTGTTGCTTCTGTTTCGCGACAAGGGCGTGATCAAGCTGAAGGATGGCGTGGGTTTCAAGCCGAAGATCACCGATATCACCGGTAATCCCAAGAAACTGAAATTCGTGGAGATCGATGCCGCCCAATCGCCGCGCGCGCTCGACGATGTGGATGTCGCGGCGATCAACACCAATTACGCGACGGAAGCTGGACTGGACCCCGTCAAGGATCCGATACTTCGCGAGGAGCCGAAGGGACCCTACGTCAATCTGATCGCTGTCCGCTCGGTCGATAAAGACAAGCCATGGGTCGCAACGCTTGTCGACAGCTATCACACGCCGGAGGTCAAGGAGTTCGTCCTGACGAAATTCAAGGGAGCCGTACTGCCGAGCTGGTGATGCGAGATTTGAAATGGCGCTCGATGTGGCTGAGTAACCGACTGCTCTCACACCGGGCACAATGGTCCGCCTCTTGCCTACGGCCGCATGTCGATGCTGTTTGCGAGACCTATCAGGGCTCCCCACGCTGGATCGGGGTCGTTCGAACAAGACGCTGTGACGCAATCGCACTGCTGCTGTGGTGGTGTACGGTTCCGGCGGTGATGAAGGGCATTTGACCTAATGTCCTCCTGTTAGGCTGCTCCCGTCGACGCCATAGCGGCCCTTTTGCTGGCGGATCACGCGCCACAATACGCTCGCTGCGCTCGCCGGCCTCTACCCGCAATGGCTCGTTCGCGATCTTCTTCCCCTGCCGCCAAACGGTGGCATTCCTCGCGAGGCAACAAGATCGCTCAGCCCGCCATCCTCCGCTGACGCTGCGGGCCAAGGCTGCTGGCCGGCCGTTGCAGCGCTCAAAGATCGCCATCAAGGCCGCGGTAGTCGCGGACTTGGAAAACAGCAACAGGAGATCACGATGGCTCAAATTGGCACCTTCACCCGCGCCGAAGATGGCTCGTACACCGGCACCATCAAGACGCTCTCGCTCAATATCAAGGCGCGCTTCCTTCCAGCCGACCCTTCGGGCAACGAGAAGGCTCCGAGCCTGCGTATCATGGCCGGAAACGTCGAAATCGGCGCCGCATGGCAGCGGACTTCGAAGGACAACACCGTGTATCACTCTGTGAAGCTCGACGACCCCTCCTTCCCGGCGCCGATCTATGCCAACCTCGTCGCCATCGATGACGGCTACGCGCTGGTCTGGTCGCGCTGACCCTCGGCTTGCGGCGGCTCGCCTCGCGCGAGCCGCCGCGCTCGCGTACTTGGGACCGCTGCGGTCGTGCAGCGTCAATCAAGATTACAAAATGGCCGCAGTGGCAGAGCCACGCGAGGCAGTAGCGGGCTGTGGCGTGCAATTCGGCCGTTCTGCCGCCGCTTAGCCTATGCGACCTTGGCCGGAAGATGACGATGGCTCGCGTCTGTCCCGAACGCGCCGAGGGTAAGCTCTCTGGCTGCTCGGAATCCCCATGGTGCCGCCAAATCAAGAATTAGCGTCGGCCGATACTCCGAGGAGCGACGTTTCATTAATGACTGAAAACAATACAAGCCGTCCGTTCGACGAAACCGAGGCGCTGGCTTGGCTGCGCTCGCAGCCGGATGGGCGGGTGACGGCCAGTGCGGCGGAGCTCGGGCGTCAATGGGGTTGGAATCGAATGCGCACCAGTCGGCGGCTGAGGGCGTGGCAGAAAGCTGGTCATATTCTGCGTAACGCTGAAGAGATCGTCGTAACAGCGTCTGTCACACCGGCTGTTACAGAAGCTGCAGGCGTCGTGCCCGAAGCAACTGTCACGCGACGTTCGATGACACCTGTCAAGCGCGCCGCGTTCATCGTTGCGCTGGTGCTCGCGTGCGTATCGGCGGCCTTCTCTATTGATGGTCTTACCGCCATCTTTGCCGGCGCATTCTGGCCCGTGATCATTATGGGTGCGGCGCTCGAAGCTGGAAAGCTGGTCGCCGCGGCATGGTTGACAGAGAACTGGCGCTCGGCACCGCCTCTTCTGTGCCTGATTCTCGTCACCATGATTGGTGTCTTGATGAGCCTGAACGCAATCGGTGTGTTCGGATTCCTCACGCGTGCTCACCTCGACCACATGGTGGCCCTGGATCTGGCGCTTGCGGACAGGACCGCCGACACTGAGGCGGGCCTTGCGATCCAGGTTCAGAGCGTCGCCGATCTCGATCGACGCATTGCCCAGATCGATGCAGCGGTCGAGGAATCGACGCGGCTCGGCCGTCCCATTGGAGCGATGACGCTTGCGGACCAGAAGCGCCGCGATCGTGCCGACATCGTCGCCGCGCGTCAACATGAGGCACAGGCGCTAGCAAACCTCCGGGTCGAGAAAGCCAAGGTCGACGCCGAACGTCGTCGCGCGGAAGCCGACGTTGGGCCCGTCCGGTATCTTGCCGAATTGACTGGCATGCCAGCTACTGACCTCGAGCGAGCGGTCCGGTTGCTGACCTTGGCGCTTGTTGCCGTGCTCGATCCGATGGCGGTGGCGCTCCTGCTTGCGGCCGGCGCACGCACCGAGCGTGCGCGGCTGCGCTGACCATTGTCGCGTGATGCCACTGAAAGTTCATCACCTCCGAAAGAGCAATCGGAGCGTTATCGTGCGCTCGCCGTAACGATAGCGGCTATGCCTCCTGTGTTTCGACGGCCGCTTCTGGTGCTGCCGCTTCGACGTTTTCCGCGGCAAATTCCTCAGATATTCTGACGTGTGCGCAGGTCTCCTGCGCTCAGCAGATGGCGTGCCCACTGCATCAAACTTGCTGTCGGGAGATCATGTTTCCGGCAGTAGTGCTCCGCTTCCAATGCGCTTCGATAGCAGGCGGCATGCGCCGACAAGAACGAGTTGTTGGCCTTTGCCCAGGACCGAAGCGATGCCATTGGAGACTATCCAGTCCATCAGGAGAACCGGAGAACTCGACAAATAAATATCCGAGAGATGTGCAGCAGTCGTAAGGTTACGGGGGGCCGAGGAGTGCGATATGAACGTGCTGATGGCATACGGGCGATGCCTTCGGCCCGCGCTGTGCTCGTCGCTTCGCTCCTCACCGAGCCACCCTACGGGTGTCTCGGCCCTTCGGGTAACGATCGCTATCGCAAACGCTCGCTTCGCTCGCAAA
>NZ_JAFAVV010000062.1 GCF_019242285.1 Bradyrhizobium sp. | reverse complement strand
ACATGAAAATGAGATGGCGCGTAGGCCGCTCGGCCCATCCCCATGTCTCCGCAAGCGCGAACTGCAGGATGACCAACGCCGCCGTGGCCCAGTGCAGCGCCATGGCGAACTCGTCGTAGTGGGTGCGATCGTCGCCCGCCAAGATCCTCGTCGCCGCGGCGGCTGTTCGTTCCACCATCTCGTCTCGCTCCTTCCACTCCCCTGGGCCGCGGCGGTTCTCGCTGCCGCGATCGCTCAGGCCTGAACGCCTCGCTGGGCCCAGCACGCGAGAGCCAACGCTGAGCAGATCACTCCTCGCAACGTTCCCAGATATGGTATTTGGAGGAATTCCAATTCGCAGCATGCTGGTTGAAGCGGATTGAGCACGTGCCACCTGGATAGCCGGTCGAGACTGGGCGCCGGCAGTCCCTACTCGGAAGCAGCCGTTCGGCTCAGCGCCGTCCCGGCTACCCGAGGGAAGGTGTTGCGCCGCCCGGAACCGGATTTTAGACTATACAGGTCGCGCTAAACACGACCAGATTTTGCCCGTCGGTGATCGTTTCGCTGCAGGTTCGATGCGCGGTGGGAAGATCGTCCGCAAGAAATGCGCGCGACTTTTCTCACAAGCGCGGCAGCTCTTCCCAGTCTAGGGCTAGGGTGGACCGTCACTAGGGTTCAGACTCGATCAGAGCCAAAAAGCGAGTGGGATGGCGAGTGCCACGCCTGAGAGGAAGTTGGCGGCGAGTTTGTCATAGCGGGTGGCGACGCGACGGAAGTCCTTGATGCGGCAGAAGGCGTTCTCGATGAGATGCCGGCTTCGCTAGCGCTGCTTGTCGTGCCGGACGGGCCGCTTGCGGTTGCGCCGACCGGGGATGACGGGAACGGCACCGGCCTCGCGCACGCACCGCGCAGCCGGTCGGCGTCGTAGCCTTTGTCGGCCAACAGGTGGCGCATGCGGCCGGCCCGTTTGAGCAGCGTGGGCGCGGCGTTCATGTCGCTGACGCTGCCCGGGGTGAGCATCACCGCCTAGGGGCGGCCGACAACGTCGGTGAGCGCGTGGACCTTGGTCGTCCAGCCGCCGCGCGAACGGCCGATCGCCTCCGCCTGGCGCCCCCTTTTGCCCCGAACGCCGCACGCTGCGCCTTGACATAGGTGCTGTCGATCGCCGTGCTCTTGGTACGCATCCGGTGAAAGCCCTGGCGGCAGGGTGATCGTTGGTCAGGCGGCTTTTTGAGCCGCCATGGACGGGGACCAGGCCCAGGGCAGCAGGTCTGCGACGTGCCTGGCTGGATGGTCTTGCAGACGGCTGAGGACGTCGGCGAGCCAGGCTCGGGGATCGATGCCGTTGAGCTTGGCGGTCTCGATCAGGGTGTACATCGCGGCCGCGCGCCGCCCGCCGTTATCGGATCCGGCAAATGTCCAATTGCGGCGGCCGACGGCGAGAGGCCGGATGGCGCGTTCGGCGGCATTGTTGGACAGGCAAACCCGGCCGTCGTCCAGGAAGCGGATGAAGGCCGGCCAACGCTTCAGCATGTAGTCGATGGCGACCGCCGTCTTGGCCTTCGGCGACAGCTTGGCTCGGCTGGCTCGGAACCATGCTTCCAGGCTGGCGACGAGCGGGCGGGAGCGGCCCTGACGAACGACTTGGCGGTCACCGGGCGCGCGGCCGTTGATCTCACGCTCGATCGCGAAGATCGCATCGATGCGGGCAACGGCCTCGATGGCGATGGGTGCCTTCTGCAGGTCGGCCAGTTCAAAGAACTTGCGGCGGGCGTGCGCCCAACAACCCGCTTCGATCATGCCGCCAGCCGTGCGCCCCGGCTCGTACAGCCGGCCGAAGCCCGAGAAGGCATCCGCCTGCACGATGCCGGTATAGCTGCCCAGCCAGGTCTCGGCATGCGAGCCGGAGCGGTCGGCGGAGTAGAAGTAGGATGCGGCCGGCGGGTCAGGGCCGCCAAACGGGCGATCGTCGCGCACCGCCGTCCAGAGCCGCCCGGTTCGGGTCCTCCCCTTGGCGAGCACCGGGACAGGCGTGTCGTCGAGGTGGATGCGACAGCCCTTGCGGACATGCGCCTCGATCAGCCCAACCAGCGGAGCCAGGGCCGTCGTGACCGCCCCCACCCAGTCAGCTAGGGTCGAGACTTCGATCGGCACACCCTCGCGGGCGAACCGCTCGCTCTGCCGGTGCAGCGGCAGGTGCAGGCCGAACTTGCCGAACACAACCTCGGCCAGGAGCTCCGGTCCGGCACGGCCCCGGTTGATCGAATGGAACGGTGCCGGATCCTGGGAGATCGTCTCGCAGGCGCGGCAGGAGAAGCGCTCGCGCACATGCTGGATCACGCGCCAGCGTGCCGGGATGCGCTCCAGCGTCTCGGTCACGTCCTCGCCGAGCTTGCGCAGGGCCGTGCCGCCGCAGCAGGGACAGGCCGCGGGTCCGGGATGCACGACCCGGTGACGCGGGAGATGGTCCGGCAAGGGACGGCGAGCCGGCTTCTGCCGAGCAAAGGTCGCGACCGTGACCGCCGCGTCAGCCGTCGCCGCAGTCTCGGCGGCGGCTTCTTCCAGGTCCTCGAGCCGGAGTTCGAGCTGCTCGATGCGGGCGCTGCGCTCCGACGACGGTCCGAACCGCTCCCGCCGTAGCCGGGCGATCTCGAGCTTCAGCCGCTCGATCTCGATGCCGAGGGTCAACCGCGCGGCCGCCCCCGCCGTCTCGGCCGCACGCCGTGCCTCGCGCTCCGCCAGGATCATCGCATGGGCGGCGGCGAGGTCAGAGGGCAGCGACTCAGGCGCGTTCGGCACCCGCCCAGAGAATCACAATCCCCAACCGCTGTAACGGCTTATCCTCAGCCGACAGCGCTCGGACGCCAGCTCTCCCGCGGCATGCGCCAGTCGATGCCGGACAACAGATACCCAAGCTGCGCGGTCGAGATCGTCACCGCGCCATCCGCCGGCGAGGGCCACAGGAATCGGCCCTGGTCCAGGCGCTTGGTGTAGAGGCACGAACCCTGGCCGTCATGCCAGATGACCTTGATCAGGTCGCCGCGACGCCCGCGGAACACGAACAGGTGCCCGCCATGGGGGTCGCGCTTCAACGTCTCCTGGACGATCACCGCCAGGCTGGCGAACCCTTTGCGCATGTCCGTGTGCCCGGTCGCGAGCCAGACACGGACACCGGCCGGAACCGGGATCATCGTCGCTCCAGCACGTCGAGGACCCGAGCCAGGGCCGCCGCGTCCACATCAGAACCGACCCTCAGCCGCCGCCCGGACCCAATATCGATCTCGATCGACCCTGCCGCCTTGCGGCGTCGTTTGGCCGGCGGTGGCCCCGCTGCGGGCGGCCCGGGCGTTACTTGGACAGGGAGGAAGACCGAAGCGGGCGCAACGGTCCGCGCCCGAGCCTGACGACGCCAAGTGAACAGCAGACTCGGTGCCAGGTCATTGCGCCGGGCGATCTCGGACACACAGGCAGCGGGTTCCAGCGTCTCCGCCACAAGCCGGGCCTTGTCGTCCGACGACCAGCGCCGCCGACGCTCAACCCCGAGAATATCCGCCCGCATGTGCGACTGACCTTAAAACCAGACTTAAGGTCAGATGGACGGCCACCTGACGCCGATCCGCAAGGCGGCCCTCACCGGATGCGTACGCTTCTTCCTCGTCCGTCTCCTGATCGACGTACCTGAGCTTCAAAACGAGCGCGTTTCAGGGGGCAAGCTCAC
>NZ_JAFAVV010000901.1 GCF_019242285.1 Bradyrhizobium sp. | reverse complement strand
CTCAAGGTGCTCGACGACGGCGTGATCCTGAGGAGCCAGGCCAATCTGGTCGCCGCGCGCGACGCCGACTGGTCGGCGGACGCCCGCGAGATGGCGCGCATCATCCTCGACCACATCGCCGCGCGCGCCCGCGCCCACAAATACCGCGAGGTCCGCACCCGTTTCGCCGGCAGCAACGATCGGCTGCTGGCGGAAGCCCACAACCGCTTCGGTGTGGTCGCCCCGTTCGGCGGTCCGACCTCGTCGGGCATGCTGACGCTGCACTGCCCGCCGGCGCAGCTCTATGCCCTCGGCAGCTTCCTGCGCACCCACGGCGCCGACACGGTGTCGGTGGCCTCCCTCGACTATGTTCTCGACCGCGAGAACCCGCTATTCGCGAAGCTCGAGGCGTTTCTCCGATAAGTGAGGCGAAGCGCCGCTGCCCGAGGTTCCGAACGGTGTGGCGACAAGCCTGCCCGCTTGCCATATGTTCGAGGCATATGAGCCGGGAACCCGATCGATGATGCTTGGAAGCGATGTTTCGAGCCTGTCCACGACGGCTGCGACCGCGGCTGCACAGGGGCTGTCGATCGTCGTGCCCGTCTACAACGAGGCGGCCGGGCTCGCTGCACTGCACCAGCGACTGAACGTGCTGGCAGCGAACCTGAAGGAGCGTTTTCGCCTTCGTTGCGAGGTCGTCTATGTCGACGACGGTAGCAGCGATTCGACGCTTGCGATCGCCCGCGGCCTCGAGGCCGACACGCTGGACATCCAGGTGGTGTCGCTGTCGCGCAATTTCGGCAAGGAGGCGGCGCTGATGGCGGGGCTCGACCATGCCCGGCGCGGCGCCGTGCTGTTCATGGACGGCGACGGCCAGCATCCGCCCGCGCTGGTCGAAAAGCTCGTCGACCACTGGATCAATGGCGGCTACGACGTGGTCTATACCGCGAAGGCGCACCGCGACAACGAATCGCTGCCGCGCCGCCTCGCGGTGCACGGCTTCTACGCGCTGATCAACTGGGGCGCGCGGCAGAAGATCCCGGAGGATGCCGGCGACTTTCGACTGCTGTCGCCGCGCGCGGTCGCGGCGCTGCGGCAACTGCCTGAGCGCAACCGCTTCTTCAAGGGGCTTGCGAGCTGGATCGGCTTCCGCCAGATCAGGGTCGACTACGAGCCGGCGCCGCGCGCGCATGGCGTCACCACCTTCAGCTTCATGCGGCTGCTCGGATTGTCGATCGAGGGACTGACCTCGTTCTCGGTGGCGCCGCTGCGCTTTGCGAGCCTGCTCGGCATCCTGCTCGCATCGGCCGCCTTCCTGTTCGGATTGTCGATCCTGTGGGAGGTCTGGACCACCGGCAAGCAGGTGCCGGGCTATCCGTCGCTGGTGGTCGGCCTGATGACGATCGGCGGCGTGCAGCTCATCATGATCGGCATCGTCGGCGAATATATCGGCAAGATCCTCTCCGAGCTGAAGGCGCGTCCGATCTATTTCGTCGCCGAGCACTCCGAGAAGCTGTTCGAGGCGGACAAGGCGGAGAGCGCCTCCGAGAGGACCGCGGCCGAATGAAGCCGATCTGGCTCGTCGCCGACGACTACGGCATCAGCCCCGGCGTCAACCGCGCGATCCGCGACCTGATTGCGCGCGGCCGGCTCAACGCGACCTCCGTGATGGTGGTTGCGGGCGCGGTCGGACCCGCCGAGGTCGCGGCGCTGAAGCAGGCTGCAGCCGCGAGCCCGCGCTGTGCGATCGGCCTGCATGCGACGCTGACCGCGCCGTTCCGGCCGCTGAGCCTGCACTTCCGCCCGCTCGATGGCGGCATGTTCCCGTCGTTTCCGAAACTGCTGCGCGCCGGCCAGTTGCGGCAGCTCGATGGCGAGATCATCCGCGCCGAGCTCGTCATGCAGCTCAACGCCTTCCGCGAGCTGTTCGGCCGGCCGCCCGACTTCGTCGACGGCCACCAGCACGTACAGCTCTATCCGCAGGTCCGCGACGGATTCCTGGCCGCGGTGAAGGAAAAGTCGCCCGCGGCCTGGGTGCGGCAGGCCGGGCGCTATCTGCCGCTTCGAATGCGGATCGGCTCGCCCAAGGCGCTATTCCTGGATTTCCTCTCCGCGCAGTTCAAGCGCCGCGCCGCGCAGGCAGGGCTTGCCGTCAACCCAGCCTTCTCCGGTGCCTATGACTTCTCCCGCAAGCCCGATTATGGCGCGCTGATGCGGCAGTTCCTGCACGGATTGCCGGCGCAGGGCGTGGTGATGTGCCATCCGGGCTTCGTCGACGAGATGCTGACGAGCCTCGATCCGCTCACCGACATGCGCGAAGTCGAGCACGCCTATCTGGCGGGCGACGATTTTCCAAAACTGCTCGCGGCGACCGAAGTTACATTGGCCTAGCCGGCCGCCACGCAAGCCGCGGGACCTGTTGTCGCATACCGAAATTTAATTTCCCCCGCCGCTGGCCGCGACACAAACCGCCCCTACATTCTGGCCCGCGCTTCGAGGTGAGGACGCGAGGAGAACGCCATGACACCGCAAGAACGCCAATTGGTTGACGACCTTTTCGACCGGCTCGCGAAGCTGGAGAATGCGCCGCGCGACCCGGACGCCGACGCCGCCATTCTCCAGGGGCTGCGCAAGGCGCCGAACGCCGCCTACGCGCTGGTGCAGACGGTGCTGCTGCAGGACGAGGCCCTGAAGCGCGCCAACGGCCGCATCCAGGAACTCGAGCAGCAGGTCCAGGGCCAGCAAACCCAGGGCCAGAGCCAGTCCGGCGGCTTTCTCGATTCGATGCGCGATGCGATCTTCGGCTCCGGCGGCAGCAATCCATCGCGCGGCTCGGTGCCCAACGTCCCGCCGCCGCAGCAGCAGAGCCGCCCGGTGTGGAACAGCGGCCAGGTGCTGCAGGGCACGCAGCAGGGCGGCTACCAGGGCTCGCCCCATGACCAGGGCGGCTATGGCCAACCGCCCTATGGCCAAGGGGGGTATGGCGGCTATGGCGGCCAGCCTTACGGCACGCCGGCGTTCGGCGGCGGCGGATCGTTCCTCGGCACGGCGGCCGCGGCCGCGGCCGGCGTCGTCGGTGGCTCGCTCCTGCTCGGCGGCATCCGCTCGATGATGGGCGGCGGTCACCATCAGGCGTTCGGCGACACCACGATCATCAACGAGCCGGGATCAGGCCGCAACCCCTGGTCCGATCAATCGGGCAGCTCGCTCGCCAATGACCTCGGCGCCAATGACGTCGGGCTCGCCGCCGATCACGCCGACGACAGCCGGCGCGCCGGACTGTTCGACCAGACCTCGAACGATGACGACGACCGCGACGACATGGATATCGACGGGGACGATTTCGGCGGCAACGGCAATGACGACGGCGGCAGCGACTACGCGTAGCCGCATCCGATCTGCTGGAACGAAAACGGCCGCCTGAAGAGGCGGCCGTCCGGTGTCGCGGAGAGCGCCCGCGGCGCTCAGAGCACGATGACCCGCGTGCCGACGTTGACGCGACCATAGAGATCGATCACGTCCTGGTTCCGCATCCGGATACAGCCGGACGAGACGTTGGTGCCGATTGTCCACGGCTCGTTGGAGCCGTGGATGCGGTAAAGCGAGGATCCGAGATACATCGCGCGCGCGCCGAGCGGGTTGGCCGGTCCGCCCTCCATGTGCCGCGGCAAATCGGGCCGCCGTACCAGCATCTCCGCCGGCGGCGTCCAATCCGGCCATTCCCGCTTCGCCGAGATCGACTTCACGCCCGACCAGGTGAAGCCGGGCCGGCCGACGCCGATGCCGTAGCGCAGCGCCTTGCCGTCGCTCTCGACCAGATAGAGGAACTTGTTCGGCGTATCGATCACGATGGTACCGGCGACCTCCTTGCCGGAATAGTCGACGAGCTGCTTCTCGTATTTCGGATCGAGCGGACGCTGGGTCTCGTCATCACCGGCGTCGGGCTGGGCGAGCTGCGGCGGCGCGTAGGCGGGCTGCGGCTGGTACACGGGATAGGACGGCTGCTGAAGGCGGCCTCCCTGCGCGGCCCGATCGCCGAACAGGAATTCGATGAAGCCGCCGCCCATGCCGGAGCGCTGATTATAGGCGGTACGCACGGGCGCCTGCGTTTCGCCGGCATAGATCACGCTGGGCTCGGGCCGGGTCGTGGCGTCGAACGCCGTGGCATCGTCCATGGCTGCGGTGAAAAGGGTGGCGCCGACCAGCAGCGCGAGAGCGAAATTCTTCGACATCGACGTACTCTGTACTGGTTTCGTCATGACGCTTGCGGCAGCAGCGTCTCCACGCCAGACAGTTAGATTCAAAAGCCGGTCGGTTTGGTAAACGGAGACCGCTTTTCGATTCACCATGCCGGGCGCGGCGCCCGGATTTGGCCGCCACGGTTTATTTCGGGTGAACGCGCCTCCCTCATGGTTAACCGCGCCTTGGCCCAGCCCGCGGATACGCCCTCGCAACGATTGCGCGTGTGAACTCCATGTTAAACGGCATCTGCGTAAAACTTGAACGAGTGCAGTTCAGGAACCTATTCATGGCCGTTCATCGCAAGCGTTTTCGTATCGAGGAAGCCTTCGGCGACCTGCCGGTCCTCGAAGTCACAGGCGGAGAAATTGGACCGATGCATCACGAGATCATGGCTGAGCTGCGCGCGATCCGGGCTCAGATGGGACATGCGGCACCCGGCGCAAGCAGCGCGGCGACGGCGGTGATCGAGGATTCGGCGGCTCGCGAAATCGCCGAGGCGCGCGTGCTGCTCGAAACCTATCGCGCCCAGATCGAGCAGTGCGAGAAGCTGAAGGTCGAGCTCGACCTCATTCACGACGCCATCAACCGTACCAAGCGCGAGATCGCGGTGCTGCACGGCAAGAGCTTCAACGGCGAGGAGATGGCCAAGGTCAATGGCGAGCTTGGCGCCGTGGTCGGCGGCACCGAGCACGCCACCCAGCAGATCCTCGAAGCCGCCGAAGCGATCGACCAGGCGGCGAGCGCGCTGTCCAAGGTGAACTCGCCCGAACAGCAGAAGATCCTGAGCGAGGAGATCCAGGAGCGCGTGATCTCGATCTTCGAGGCCTGCAACTTCCAGGACCTGACCGGTCAGCGCATCAGCAAGGTGATGATCACGATGCGGTTCATCGAGCAGCACATCATCCAGATGATGGACATCTGGGGCGGCGTCGACGCGATCAAGGCACATGCGCCGCCGATCGTCGACACCCGCGAGGGCGACGCCCGCCTGCTCAACGGGCCGAAGCTCGAGGGCGACGCCGGCCACGCCTCGCAGGACGACATCGACGCGCTGTTTGATTGACGCGATAGTCGCAATTCACAACGACAACGCCGGCCCCGGGGCCGGCGTCTTTGTTCATATGCGCAGGCGTGTAGGGCGGGCTAAGCGCAGCGTGCCCACCGCCCCGAGCGATGCCGTCGAGAGAATGGTGGGCACGGGCGCTTGCGCGCCCTTGGCCGACCCTGCGACTGCCGTTCGCGTCTCGCCTCACGCGCGCGGGGCGCAGCGGACGTAGACCATGTTGCCGTAGCGGGTGGCGGCATCCTTGTCGACGAAGCGGGTCACCAGCACCCGCCCGTCGAAGGAGACGACCTCGCGGTCCTGCTCGCCGCCGGGCGGCCCCTCCGGGCCGATGTAGTTCTTGCCGCCCCGGCTGCCCTTCAGCCGCAATTCCTGCGGCGTGGCCTGGTCCGCAAGATGCATCACCACGCCGCCGGAGGTGCCGGCCCCGATGACATAGGGCTGCTTGCACTGGGCCTGGGCCTGCTTCTCGGTCCGGGCGCGGTCGTTGGGATTCTGGTAGGAGGCCAGACCCCATTTGCCGACCAGTTCGTCGGGGCGGATGGTCGCGGGCATCGTGGGTTCGACGCCCTGCTCCGTCGGCGTCGTAGGCTGGGATGAGGTCAGGCTGAAGCTGCTGCAGGCGCCGAGCAATGTCGTGAGCGCCGCGGCGACCGAAAGATTGGCGACCGTGCGCGCGCCTCGCAAGCTGATCATGGTATTCCCCCGAATGAGATTCGTGGCCGCTCCCGCCCCGCAACCAAGCGCAAAACTGCTGTCGGAGCAATAACTACGCCTGACACTCACACACAGTTTCGTTCGCCAGCATCCCATATCGGTCTCAAGAAGGCCTTAACCGCATTGCTTGACAGGATCGGCGCCAAGCCATATTCCGGGCACGCATTAGCACTCACAAGGCACGATTGCCAACGAGCGCGCGCCCCGTTGCCGCCATGCCGGCGTCCAATGCGGGCCGCATTCCGCGCCGCTATCGCTAGCCGCCGACTGACGAGCCTGCAAAGGAAACCTCATGAGCAAGTCCAGATTCCGTCCGCTGCACGACCGCGTCGTGGTGAAGCGCATCGACGCCGAGGAGAAGACCAAAGGCGGCATCATCATTCCCGATACCGCGAAGGAGAAGCCCTCGCAGGGCGAGGTCACTGCGGTGGGCCCGGGCGGCCGCGACGAGGCCGGCAAGCTGATCCCGATCGACCTCAAGGTCGGCGACCGCGTGCTGTTCGGCAAGTGGTCGGGCACCGAGGTCAAGCTCGACGGCGAGGAGCTCCTGATCATGAAGGAGTCCGACATCATGGGCGTGCTGGCCTGATCCGACACCGACCAATCCACTCATCCTGTTCGGACGCGGGCAAGTTCGAGGGACGAGCAACACCTCCAGGAGTATTCGAATGGCTGCCAAGGACGTAAAATTTGCCGGCGACGCGCGTGACCGCATGCTGCGCGGCGTCGACATCCTCGCCAACGCCGTCAAGGTGACGCTCGGCCCGAAGGGCCGCAACGTCGTCATCGAGAAGAGCTTCGGCGCCCCGCGCATCACCAAGGACGGCGTCACCGTCGCCAAGGAGATCGAACTCGACGACAAGTTCGAGAACATGGGCGCACAGATGCTGCGCGAGGTCGCCTCCAAGACCAACGACGCCGCGGGCGACGGCACCACCACCGCGACCGTGCTGGCGCAGGCGATCGTGCGCGAGGGCGGCAAGTCGGTCGCCGCCGGCATGAACCCGATGGACCTCAAGCGCGGCATCGACATCGCGGTCACCGCCGTGGTCAAGGATCTCGAAAAGCGCGCCAAGCCGGTCGCCTCCTCCTCAGAGGTCGCCCAGGTCGGCACCATCTCCGCCAATGGCGACGCCGCGATCGGCAAGATGATCGCGCAGGCGATGCAGAAGGTCGGCAACGAGGGCGTCATCACGGTCGAGGAGAACAAGTCGCTGCAGACCGAAGTCGACATCGTCGAAGGCATGAAGTTCGACCGCGGCTATCTCTCGCCCTATTTCGTCACCAACGCGGAGAAGATGACGGCCGAGCTCGAGGACGTCTACGTCCTGCTGCACGAGAAGAAGCTGTCCGGCCTGCAGGCGATGCTGCCGGTGCTGGAGGCGGTGGTGCAGTCGGGCCGTCCGCTTTTGATCGTCGCCGAGGACGTCGAGGGCGAGGCGCTGGCGACGCTGGTCGTCAACCGCCTGCGCGGCGGCCTGAAGGTCGCCGCCGTCAAGGCGCCGGGCTTCGGCGACCGCCGCAAGGCCATGCTCGAGGACATCGCGATCCTGACCGGCGGCCAGCTGATCTCCGAAGAGCTCGGCATGAAGCTCGAGAACGTGACCGTCAAGATGCTCGGCCGCGCCCGCAAGGTCGTGATCGACAAGGAGAACACCACGATCGTCAAGGGCGCCGGCAAGAAGAAGGACATCGAAGCCCGCGTCGGCCAGATCAAGGCGCAGATCGAGGAAACCACCTCGGACTACGACCGCGAGAAGCTGCAGGAGCGACTGGCCAAGCTCGCCGGCGGCGTTGCCGTGATCAAGGTCGGCGGCGCCACCGAGATCGAGGTCAAGGAGAAGAAGGACCGTGTCGAGGACGCGCTCAACGCCACCCGCGCCGCCGTGCAGGAGGGCATCGTGCCGGGCGGCGGCGTCGCCCTGCTGCGCGCCAAGAAGGCGGTCGGCCGTCTCACCAACCCGAATGCCGACGTTCAGGCCGGCATCAACATCGTGCTCAAGGCCCTGGAAGCCCCGCTGCGCCAGATCTCGGAAAACGCCGGTGTCGAAGGCTCGATCGTGGTCGGCAAGATCCTCGAAAACAAGTCGG
>NZ_JAFAVV010000847.1 GCF_019242285.1 Bradyrhizobium sp. | reverse complement strand
GCGTGCAGCAATCGTCCGGAGATACGGTGTTCGACGATGCCGCGGTCGCCATGGTCCGCCGCTCCGATCCGGTGCCCGCGCCGCCCGCAGGCCTCACCGACGACCAGCTCAGCTTCGCGCTCGACGTGAACTTCAACAAGCGCAAGTAGCCGCGACCGGACCGGCGCCAGGAACGGTGCGGCGGGCCGTGGCTCTGGCGTTCGCCAACCTGTTGAGATAGTGTCGTTCGGATCGGACTCGCACTGAATAGAAGTTGCTATTGGCCCCGTCTTTCCTGTCGAAACCAATATGATTGAACGAAAGGTGCTGGGGCTCATCGCAAGGTGACCGCAATGCCAGGTGTTGTTAGTTATTTTGCCGTTTTACTTCTCTACGTTGTAGCGTCGACATTCTTTAGCCCTTCGGCTGCGTCTGCACTCGAGCTCGACCAAGCGATAGAAAGCTGTCGCAATTCCACCGGCCGGCCAACCTACATGGCTTGCATGCAGGCCGGTGGCATGCATCAAGTTTGCTTCGGCAGGGCAAGATCGGTCGTTCGGTCCTGCGTAAGAAACGCCATGGCCGTGGCGCGGCCGAAGGCCGCGCTGTTCTCGGCAGAAAAGCTGGCCGATCCGCTTCTGGGCGGAAAACCGAATTCGGCCGGCGCTGCAAACGACGTCCCGGCTCGTCTTGTGGCGCCGCCCCGAACCATTTCGGATATCACCGCCATTCTCGAACAGCAACGGCCGGATCCAGCTGCGATCGCAAGATTGACATCGACCGCCGACACTGCCGCGGCCGCCGGCCTCAAGGGGCCCGAACTTGCCGAGTTCTACTACAAGCGCGCACAGGCGCGATTGCTTCTTGGCCGCGCTGACGCACTCGAAGACGCACAACTCGCCGTCAACAACGCCTCGGATAGCGACTACAGGACCTTGGGCAGCCGTTACGAACAACTGCTGATACGACTATTGCGCGAAGCCGGGCATAAAAAGCAAGCCGATGTGCTGGTGGCAAAGCAGTTGGCTACGTTCACCAAGCAGGTGAGGGGGCGGCTGTTCGGACTGAATTTCACGGCGTCGCAGGACTATTTGAAGGGCGGCGACATCAACGCTGCGGAGTCATACACCGCCCGCAATCGCGCGCTGCTCGCGGAAGCACAGCGTTGGCCGGTGTTTCCGACCTACGGAATGGTCTGGCAAGCCTTTGTCGAAGACGGAAACGCACGTATTGATGAGGCGCGTGGCCGCTTTTCGCAGGCCGAGGTCGCTTATCACAAGGCCGCAATCCTGTATGCTGCCGCTTTGAAGACGGTTTCCCAGTGGGAGAGCAGGCCTGCTGAAGGAGAGTTGGAAAGGTCGTCCGATTGGGCGTTGGCCCTGGAGGGGCGCACCAAGGTGAAACAGGGCCGAGTCGGGGAAGGCGAAACCGATGTCAGGCGTGCGCTTCTCAATCGCCTGGGCAAGTCCGGCAAGTTTCATGCGGATACCGCCGGTGTGCTCGCGATATTGGTCTATGTGCTGCAGGAGCAAGGACGCTTCGCGGAAGCCGAGCAACTTCAGCGACAGGTCATCATCATCTATCAAGGGCTCGGATATGGCGCCGAGTCATTTCAGATGGTCCGCGCGCATTTGTTCTTGGCGCAGATCAAGAATTTGAGGGGGCAATATCATGCGGCGTCGGAACTGTATGATCAGGTCGATCTCTGGACTGCAAAATGGGAGCCCTCGCGTCGGGAACTGATCAGCGGCGGTCTTGCGCGCGTTGCCGTCATGTTGTTCGAGGGCAACAATGACAATGCGCTTGAAATTGCCCGCCGGACCTATGAACGCGAGCGGGGTCGATCGGGCGAAAAGAGCTTCAACACCGCGATGACTCTCGGCTTTTATGCCGTGGCGCTCGCTCGAAATGGGAAAACGTCGGAATCGCTGCGGGCGTTCGTGGAGGCATTGCCTATCCTCACGTCTGGCTCTTCCCATGATGATGAGGATAGCGGCAGCACGGCTGCTGCTGGTGAAGGACGGGTCCGGTTTGTCATCGAGAGCTACCTGCGATTACTCAGCCGCAATCCGTCGATCGCGCCCGCGTCGGTCCTGGCCGAGACGTTCGGATATGCCGACATTCTCCGTGGCCAAGCCGTTCAAAGGGCGCTGCAAGCATCGTCGGTGCGTTCGAAAGTCGACAATCCGGAGCTGGCAACGTCAATACGTGCCTTGCAGGATTCGGAAAAGCAGATCGGCGCGGCCGTCGCTGCTCTCAACAACCTTCTGAGCGTATCTTCATCGGAACGCGACGGAACGGCGCTGACGGGCGCGCAAGCGGAAATAGGGCGTTTGCAGGCGGCTCATGCCCTGATCGTGAAGGATATTGCGAAGAAGTTTCCGGAGTACGGTAATCTGGTGAATCCACCGCCGCCGCGCGCCGAGGACCTGCAAGAGGTGCTCGCGGGCGATGAAGTGCTGCTATCGTTCTATTTCGGCAGGTTCGATAGCTTCGTCTGGATACTCAAGAAGGATGGGCCGGCCGAGTTCAGGCGCATTGATACGACCCTCGGCGACTTGAACGCGAGGGTCACCAAGCTTCGCGCGGCGCTCGAGCCAGACGCCGCGATGATCTCGGATATCCCCGCCTACGATCTCAAACTCGCCTATGAGCTGTATTCGACCTTGCTGAAGCCAACGGAGGCCGATTGGAAGCCAGCCAGGAATTTGATCGTCGTCACCAACGGAGCGCTCGGGCTTCTGCCTCTGTCTTTGCTGCCGACATCTCCGGCAGAAATAAAGCTCGACGATGATCCGTTGTTTTCGAGCTATCGAACCGTGCCATGGCTGGCCCGCACCCATGCGGTAACGATGGTGCCTTCCGTGACCGCGCTGATGACCCTGCGGAAATTGCCGCGTGGCACAGCGGCGCGCAACGAGCTCATTGGCTTCGGAGATCCTGTGTTCAACAAGGAGCAGGAACTCCAACTCGAAGCAAACGATGCTTCACAAAAGACCGCCGATGCGTCCGACGTTATGCGTGGAAGACCATTAAAGAGGCGGGAAGCTCCCAGGCTCGATGGGGTCGATAGCGTTCAGCTCGCACAGCTTCCGCGGCTGCCCGACACGGCGCTTGAACTGAAATCGGTGGCGCTTGCGCTGCACGCAGATCCCATCAGGGCGCTCAACCTCGGCAAAGCCGCAAATGAGACGAAGGTCAAGACGACCGACCTTTCCAGATTCAAGGTGGTGGCGTTCGCGACGCATGGCCTGGTTCCAGGCGAACTGGACGGCTTGAGCCAGCCCGCGCTCGCGCTCTCCGCGCCGGATGTCGCAGACAGCGATGGCGACGGGCTTCTGACCATGGAGGAGATCCTTTCGTTGAAGCTTGATGCGGACTGGGTCGTCTTGTCTGCCTGCAACACCGCCGCAGGCGCTGCAGCCGGTGCGGAGGCCGCATCCGGTCTCGGTCGCGCCTTCTTCTACGCAGGGACGCGGGCGCTTCTCGTCACGAACTGGTCGGTACATTCGGAGTCTGCAAGAGAATTGATGACCGACCTGTTCAGACGCCAGGCCGACGATCCAAAGCTGACCCGGGGGGAAGCATTGCGGGAGGCCATGATGGCGCTGGTCGACGGACCCGGTTATCTTGATAGCGACGGCAAGACGGAATTTGGCTACGCACATCCACTGTTCTGGGCGCCATACACGATCATCGGTGATGGTAATGTCCGTTAGTTCGAATTTGGAGTTTGAAAGATGCCGCTTGCGGGGACGCATGGCCAAGGTGGCGGCATCGTTGTTCATCGCGATCGGCGTTGCAATGTCGAATTGCGCAAATGCAGTTCAGCTGATCACGGGAGAGGAAGCGCAATTGCCGCCGCCCAAGGGAGCTGTTGCCGCGGACAGGCGTGGCATTCTGCGATCGCCGAAGGTGAAATTCGTCTCACCGGGAGAAGTGGCGCATTCGCCCTTTCATCTGCAGCTCGAGTTCGAAGCGTTTGGCGGCACAAAGATAGACCCGAGCTCGATCAAGGTGACCTTTCTTCGCACGCCGAATGTCGACCTTACATCGCGCGTCAAGCCCTTCGTTCAGGCAAACGGCATCGATATGCCGGACACCGAAGTGCCGCCGGGCGAATATCTGCTCCGTGTCGACGTCAAGGACAGCGATGGCCGTGCCGGCAGCACCAGCTTTATCTTGAAGGTATCCCCCTGATACAGATCATGGATTGCCCTTACTGCCTATCTGAAAACCGAGCAGGGACGTTGGTATGCAGCGTCTGCTCGCGGGACATAGCAATACCGACGACGTTGATTGCCGAGCGTGACGAGCTGCTGCGCAAGCGCGATCTCATCCGAGACGAGCTGCGCCGCGCGAGACAAGAGATCGACGCGGTCAGAAACCGCGCAAAACCGCGATAGTGGCCGATGGAGTGCCCGTTTTGCGCTGAAACCATCAAGGACGAAGCGATCGCCTGCAAGCACTGTTCGCGTGACTTGCGGGTGGTCCGTCCGATGCTTCTCGAGATTCAAAATATTGCATCGGAACTGGAGCGGCTCAACCACGAGCTCGAACGGGTCAAGGTCAGGCTCGAACGACAAAAATATCCGGTCAGGTATTTTCTGTCCCTTATCATTGTCTACGCCGTGATTCCAACGCTGCTTCTCGTGGCGGTACACGCACTGGTCACGATCGTGCTGAACGTCTCACCACTTCCGCTGCGGCTTGCGTCGATGATTATCCCGTTGTTATTTGGTCTGTTGGCTTATCCGCTGAACAAGGTCTGGTTCGAAGGTGCGTTGGGGCTCGGCCTGGCGACCGCAGCGTTGAGCGTGACCGCGATGCTCGTCGTGACCGGATTTCACGATCAAGTACCTGTTGTGCCGGGTTCCTGGTTCGAATGGCGGGAGGTGTTGGAATATGGTGCCAGTATCCTGCTTGCCTACATATCCGGCAATCTCCTCGGCGTTTTGATCTTCTACGTTTCTCCAACTCTGCTGGCACAAAATGGCAGGCCCAACGCGATCGCGTTCAAGCTAGCCAAGTTGCTGGGGCCGCACGTCGGTGACGAGCAGCTTCGTCGTCGGGCGCGTCTCATTCAGGATCTTATTCGCACTGCTGGTCCGTTGATTGGAGTTGCGGCTACGGCCGTCGGTTCCCTCTATGCTGGACTCAAGGGCGTCCTGGGATAACAAGGGCGTCCTGGGATAACGAAGTCTCGCCAGGCCGCGCATGTCAATCGCCGCCAGTTCGGCAGGCCACGCCTGCAGCCGGCCCGTCCTCGAACGCGACGCGTACCATCGCCGGTCTCGTAGTCTCGGGGCGCCGAACACGGATTCGGCGCGCCATTTTTCTGCTCGTCGCGTCGCTCAGCTCTTCTTCACCAGCGGGCAGAGGCTCTTCTCCAGCGGCAGGAAGGCCTCGTCGGCCGGAATGGTGGCGATCAGCTTGTAGTAGTCGTAGGGGTATTTCGACTCCGACGGCTTCTTCACCTCGAACAGATAGGCCGGATGGATCTTGCGGCCGTCGATGCGGATCGAGCCCTTGCCGAAGGCGGGATCGTCGGTCGGCAACTCCTTCATCTTGGCAACCACCATGCGGCCGTCATGCGGATTGCCGCCGAGCGCCTCCAGCGCCTTGAAATAATGGATCAGCGAGGCATAGACGCCGGCCTGCACCATGGTTGGCGGCCGGCCCTTGGCCGAGCGCGCCATGAAGCGCTTGGAGAAGGCGCGGGTGTCGTCGTTCAGATCCCAGTAGAAGCTCTCGGTGAGATTCAGGCCCTGCGCCGCTTCCAGCCCAAGCGAATTGACGTCGCTCAGCATCATCAACAAGGCCGCGAGCTTCTGGCCGCCGCTGACGATGCCGAACTCGGCAGCCTGCTTGATCGCGCTGGTGGTGTCGCTGCCGGCGTTGGCTAGGCCGATGATTCTGGCTCGTGACGACTGCGCCTGCAGCAGGAAGGAGGAGAAATCGGCCGTATTCAGGGGGTGCTTCACGCTGCCCAGCACCTTGCCGCCGTTGGCGACCACCTTCGCGCTGGTGTCGCGCTCGAGGCTGTGGCCGAACGCGTAATCCGCGGTCAGGAAGAACCAGCTGTCGCCCCCGGATTTGACGAGGGCCGTGGCGGTACCGTTGGCGAGCATGTAGGTGTCGTACGGCCAGTGCACCGTATTGGGCGAGCATTGCGACCCCGTGAGGTCCGTGGTGCCCGATGCCGAGTTCAGGTTGACGACGTTCTTCTCCTTCGCGAGCGCCGCGATCACGAGCCCGACGCTCGAGCTCGCCATGTCGGTGAACACGTCGACCTTCTGGACGTCGATCCATTCCTTGCCGATGTTGGCGCCGATGTCGGGCTTGTTCTGGGCGTCGGCCGACACCAGATCGATCTTCCAGCCTTTCGCCACGAGTCCGGACTCCTCGATCGCGAGCTGCGCTGCGACGACGGAGCCGGGACCGCCGATGTCCTGGTAGGGGCCGGATTGGTCGCCGAGCACGCCGACCTTGACGTTCTTGTCGAGCGTCTGCGCCGCCGCGCCGCTCGCGACCGCAAGGCCGGTCACCGCCACCAGCGTTGCCATGAGTCGTTTCATTGCCTTCTCCCGCGCATGCTTGGTTGTTCTTCCACTATGCCCCGCCGGTCCATGCTCCGCCTAGCGTGACGCGCTGCTGATTGCATTGCTTCATGTTGCAACCGAAGGCCGATATGACGCGCAGCAACGAGCTATATTTCCTGGTCTGCGGCAGGCATCCGATTTCGGCTATGTCGATCAGCCGCCGCGGGTGCCGCTCTTTGCTGCGGCCACGCAGCTGCTTGGCACCAATATCTGGCTGCTGCGGCTGCCGGCAATGATCGCGGCGTCGATCGCGGCAGCCTCGCCGTAGTTCGCGGCCATGATCGCCGCTTGCTTCTGATCGTCGGGCGAAAGCGCGTGGTAGGCCGCGGCGCGACCTTCTGCGCGAGCTCGCGCCAGCCGAACTCGTCCGACAGGACGTCTACGGCCGCACCGAGCGCCTGCCGCCGGCGCTGAGTGGACATCATCAATACTGGCTGTGGGGCCGCGCGGCCCTGACGGCGCGGTCACCATCCATGTCGGCGGCGACGCGGAGCGCTGGCGTCGCGCCTGGCGAACATCGGGGACCGCCTGAAGCGGTTTCGCTGAACGGGCGGCTTTCTAGAGCTTCTTTGTTTTGACGCGTTTCCTTCACGCGAACCGGTATCCACTTCACTCGAAAACGCTCTACGTCGTGACGGTAGGTGCGGTCGGGACCTGAAGCAGCCGCGTCGAACGCACGCAGCCGAGCTTCGGCGTCACGTCCAGGCGTAGCCGGTGGCCGTAGCGCAGCTTGGTGAACAGCGCCCGATCGATCTCGTATTTCACCGCCCGCTCCGCTTTCCCATCGTCGATCGCGACGCGGTAGACCTTGCCGGCCTGCTCGCCGTCGGGATCGTCGCTGGCCTCGAGGAAGATCACCTGTCCCTCGACGCTGACGGTCTCGTGCCGAAGATCGTACAGGCCGTGATAGACGAAGCGCCAGACCGTCAGGTTGGCGAGCGCCCACAAGACCCATCCCGCCACCAATAGCGCACCGGAAAGCGTCCAGGGCTCGATCCGCGTCGAGATGCCGAACAGGAGCCGTCCCCAGATCGCGAAGAACACGAGGGCGCCGGGAATGACGTACAGCACCGCCATCGGATCGATGTTGTGGAAGAAGTTCGGAGGCGAGGCGATCCGCACCTGGCGCCAGGCGCCGGACGCCTTCGACCACACCAACGTCGTGTGCTGCACGGCAAACGGCGAGCGAATCTGCCGCCCGACGCCGAGCGCCACCGCGTAGGCGGCCTCGCGATCCGGCGGCCATTCCGGATCGATCGGCCCGTCGATCGGCGGACGCAGGGTCTGGCGCATCAGGTGGCGGTACATCAGGCGGAGCTTGTCGCCGGTATCGCTCGGACGCGGACGGCGGAGCCCCATCACCAGGGTGGCCGACAACAGATAGGCGATCAGCCCGAGGAAGAGCCCGACGCCCAGTCCGATCGCGAAGCCGACCGGGACCAGCAGCATCACGCAAAGCCAGAAGCAGGTTCTGAGCGAGGGGCGCTCCTCGACCAGCCCGCGGTCGCGCGCATCGGCGACGACATGGTTGCGGAAGGTCGTCATCCACTTCTTCGCGTGCTCGATCGATTCGAGTCGCAGCGCTTCCTCGAGCACGGCGCCGCCCGCGCGCTCGGCGCGGCGGGCGACATGGTCGTAAACTTGGCGCTCGAACGGCCGCAGTGCCGCGAGATCCTTGCCGTTGCTCTTCCGAGGCTGGAGTTGGACCTTTCCCGAGGCCGCCGTGGACCGGCGGATCAGCCCCCGTGCGATCAGGTCGAGATAGGTCGCCGTCGCCGCCTGCTCGCCGACATCGCCATAACGCGCGCACAAGAGCGCCGCCACGGCCGGCGGCTGTCCCTTCCAGATACTGCGCTTCGAGGGTTTGGCGCGGGACCACGGACGCATGAACGACGACAGCTCCAAGGACGGCGGCGCGCACGGCACCAGCGCCGCAATCAACGGCAACGAAATTCGCAGGAGCGGGGTTCCCGGCAGAGTTGCGGCAGCCGCTCGCGCCTAACCGAGAACTTATTTGGGACCGTTTGTTGGCGGAACGGATTCCCTTGAAATGAATCTCGGTGTGCCCAGAAAATAGCTGATCCGGAGTCGGACGACAACGATACCGGAGGCCTGCACCGCGAGACGCCTTGGCGGACGCTTCAGTCGTGAAAAACGATTCAAAATCCGCATGTTAGCTGACACGAGGTGCGAATTCGCACACCGGAACATCCGTTCGTCCCCCGCAAAAAATCTTGATCTGCGGCTTTTCGCCATACGCGCAGGCGTGAACAGTGCCAGGCTGCGATCTTGCCGCAATTCGTGGACGCAGATTCTGTCTGGCCGTGCAACCTCGGGTCGGTGCGCGCGCTAACGCCAGAAATAACGGATACCGACATAGACGACGACGAGACAGGCGAAGATCAGCGCGACCGGCAATTGCGGCCTTGCATTCGACCCCGCCGGGAGCACCGGCTTGGGACGGCCCGTTGGACGGCGAAACGCGGTCACGTTGTCGGCGACCGGCTCCGCCGGGCCGGAGCGAACCTCCGGTGCCGGGCCGACGCCGCCCATCTCGGCGTAGTAGTTCTGGTAGATCCGGCCGATGATGGTCTCAGTGGCCTTCCCCTCCGCCATTTCCTTCAGAAGCGCGTTGTAGCTCGCCAGGAAATTCTGGGCCTCCGTCGGAAGGGCCGAGGTACCGTTCAGCTTGGCCATCATCTTCCAGGTGGCAAAATCGGCGCGGGCCCTGGTGTCGGCCCGGCGTGCAATCATCATATCAGCAGCTTTGACCAAGATGGCCTCGGGTCGTTTTCGCCCGCGCCTCGCGGCTAGGCGTTACCGGTTAAAATAAGGACGAGTCGAATGATATAGTCCCTCGAGTTTCGCAGGACTCCGGAGATAACATCAAGATTTAGACCGAACTGCGAACCTGCCAAGGGAAGCAGGATCAAAAAGGCGATCAAAATCAACATCCCGAACGGCTCGAGCCGGGCCAGAGGAAGGGCCAGCATCCGCGGCAGCAGGCCGACGGCGACCCGGCCGCCGTCCAGCGGCGGTATCGGCAGCATGTTGAAGACGGCGAGCACGACATTGATCAGCAGCGCATTTTGCAGATTGTCGGCGGTCCATTGGGCGGCATTCGCCGGAACCAGCGGCAGCAGGTGAAATCCGGCTGCGGCGACGAGCGCGAGCGCAATATTGGTGGCCGGGCCGGCCAGCGCCACCAGCACGCTGCCGAAGCGGGGATCCCTGAGCTTGCGGAAATTGACCGGGACCGGCTTGGCGTAGCCGAACAGGAAGGGCGAGCCCGACACGAGCAGCAGGGCCGGCAGCAGGAGCGTGCCGAACGGGTCGATGTGGCGGAGCGGGTTGAGACTGACGCGGCCGAGAGTCCAGGCGGTGTCGTCGCCCAGCGCACGCGCGGCGAAGCCATGCGCCGCCTCATGGAAGGTGATGGCGATGACGAGCGGGAGCACCCAGACCGATGCGCTGTAAAGGGAGAGGCTCAATGGCTTGCTTTCCGGACAAAACCAACAATTGGGGGCTCCGCACGCGTTAGCGAACTCCCTCGGCATATTGCGGCAGGCCGTCGTCGAGCCTGAGCCAATCCACCTTCTCGGATACCCAGATGTGCTCGGTCGGAGCCAAGGCGTTGCGATCATCGAAAGTGGCCAGCGCCACGCCGGCCAAGGTGCCGTTGCGCCGCCAGGAGAACAGCCGCGTGCCGCAGCGCGGGCAGAACACGCGGTCGACAAGCTCGGACGAGGGGTAACGTGCTGTCTCGCCCTCGATCGTGAGCGCCCGCTGTTCGAACCTGGCACGGGCGAAGAACGGCGATCCCATCGCCTTCTGGCATGTGCGGCAATGGCAGATGCGGACGCTGTTCGGCTCGCCCTCGGCCTTGAAGCGGACCGCGCCGCACAGGCAGCCGCCCTCCCGGATCGTGCGACGCTCCAATTTGAATCCCCGCCTGAAAGAACGCCTCCAGTCTACGCCGTCAAATACACGTCGTCCATGAACAGCGCGTCGATGCCCGACTTGCGGAACGTGACGATCGCATCCGAGGGCGTGCAGACGATCGGCTCGCTGTCGTTGAACGAGGTATTGACGACGAGCGGCACGCCGGTCCTGGCGTGGAAGCAGGACAACAGCTCGTGAAAGCGCGGATTCGAGTCGCGGGTCACGAGCTGCAGCCGCGCGGTGCCGTCCCGGTGCAGGACGGCGGGGATGCGGTCGCGTCGGTCGGGCTTGGCGTCGCAGGCGAACAGCATGAATTCATGGCTGCTCGAATGGGCGCCCACCTCGAACCATTCGTCGGCATGCTCGGCCATGACGCTCGGCGCGAAGGGGCGGAAATCCTCGCGGTGCTTGACCTTCTGGTTGAGGATGTCGCGCATGTCGGCCCGGCGGGGATCGGCGAGCAGCGAACGATTGCCGAGCGCGCGCGGTCCGAACTCCATGCGGCCCTGGAACCAGGCGACGATCTTGCCGTCGGCGAGCATGTCGGCGGCGTCGCGCGCGGGATCGTTGCTGCGGTTCGGCGTGAAGCCGGCCGACTTGACCGCAGCCAGGATCTCGCGGCGGTCGAATTCGGGCCCGAGATAGGGGGTGGAGATGCCGCGCTTGGGATGACGCCTCTCCTTGGCGCAATGCACCGCATAGGCGGCGCCGATCGCGGTGCCGGCGTCGTGCGGCGCGGACGGGATGAACACGTCGGAGAACTCGCCCGACTGCCGGATCAGCTCGTTGGTCACGCAATTGAGCGCGACGCCGCCTGAAAAGCAGAGCTTGTCGAACGGCGCCTTGCGCTTGATGCGCCGGACCAGTGCGGCGACCGCCTCGTTGGTGGCCTCCTGCAGAGCCGCGGCGATGTCGGCATGCCGCGGCTCGATCTTGACGTCCGGGTAGCGCGGCTGGCCCAGCAGGTCCTCGATCCGATTCGACTTGGCCGAGAAGAAGCCGATCGCGTCCGGGTCCACCGCATAGGTGTCCTTGCCGACCTTCATGATCTCGTGGAACTGGCGGCGGAAGGTCTCGGGATTGCCATAGGCGGCGAGCCCCATCAGCTTCGAGGCGTCATAGCTCGAGAAGCCGAGAAAGCCGCAGATCACCTCCCAGACGAAGCCCAGCGAATGCGGATAGTCGAAAGTCTCGATCGGCTCGATCTGCGTGCCCTTGGCCTTTGCCAGCATCGAGCCGGCCGCCTCGCCGATGCCGTCGACGGTGAGGACGGCGGCTTCGTCGAAGCCCGACGGGAAATAGGCCGAGGCGGCGTGCGCCAGATGATGCGGCACGAAATGAAATTTCTGCCGCAGCGGACGCCGAAACAGCTCCTCGGCGACACTCTGCACCTGGCCGAGCCGCAGCAGGAAGGTCTCCTCCATCCGCGGATTCGGCCACCACTCGGCGCGGAATCGCGTTCGACGCAGTTCGGGATCGAAGGAGTAGCCGATGTGGTCGATATCGCCGGGGCCGAGCCCGGCGTGATCCAGGCAATAGCGGATCGCACGCTCGGGAAATTGATGCGGGTTGTCGACGTCAGGCAGCTTGCAGTGCTTGACGCGCGTGAACCGCTCCTCCTCGACGGCAGCGACGAGCTCGCCCTCGACCAGCAGCGCCGCGGCTGAATCGTGATACACCGCGTTGATTCCGAGAATATTCACTCGCTCACCTCCGCTCGCACCATCGCCCTGGAGCGGCCTTCCATCGCCGCTCACTGCGGCGATATGGCGGCCATTTTGATGAACATGACCTGAACCTAATAGGTCGCGCGTCCGCCGGAGATATCGAATACCGCGCCGGTCGAGAAGGCGCAGTCCTCCGAGGCGAGCCACGCCACCATCGCGGCGAGTTCCTCGACCAGCACGAAGCGGCCCTTCGGGATTTTCGACAGCATGAAATCGATATGCGCCTGCGTCAATTGATCGAAGATCGCGGTCTTGGCCGCGGCCGGCGTCACCGCATTGACCAGGATGTTGTGCGCGGCGAGCTCCTTGCCGAGCGATTTCGTCAGGGCGATCAGGCCGGCCTTGGAGGCCGAGTAGTGCGCGGCGTTCGGATTGCCTTCCTTGCCGGCGATCGAGGCGATGTTGACGATGCGGCCGTAATTCTGCTTCAACATCTGCGGCACGACGGCCTTGCAGCAGATGAAAGGGCCGTCGAGATTGATGCGCAGCACCTTGCGCCACTCGTCGAGATCGGTCTCCCACACCGTCTTGTTGACGCCGGCGACGCCGGCATTGTTGACGAGGATGTCGATCTTGCCGAGCGCTGTCACCGTATCAGTCGTGGCTTTCTCGACCGCGGCCGGATCGGTGACGTCGACCTTCAGCGCAATCACGCCGTCGCCGATCGCCTTCACGGTCTTCTCGGCCAGCGGCTGGTCATGGTCCCAGATCGCGACCCTGGCGCCGGAGGCGACGAAACGCTCGGCGATGGCGCGCCCAAACCCTTGCGCGCCGCCGGTGACGACGGCGCTCCTCCCGTTCAGATCGATTGTGTTCATGCACAAGAATCCTTTTTATTGAAGCCCGAGAATATCATCGGAAGAGCGGGGAGAGGTGACTTCAAAGCGTCCAGCCGCCGTCGATGACATGCGCGACGCCGGTGGTGAACGCGCTTTCGTCGCTGGCCAGATACACCGCGAGCGCAGCGATCTCTTCCGCGGTGCCGAGCCGTCCCATCGGTTGCCGGGCCACGAACATGTCGCGTCCGTCGGGGCCGGCCGTGGCCGCGCGCTGCAGCATCGAGGGTGTCTCGACCGTGCCCGGACAGATGCAGTTGCAGCGGATGCGCTTGCCGACGAAGTCGCAGGCGACCGAACGGGTCAGCGCCGCGACCGCGGCCTTGGTCGCGCTGTAGACATAGCGGTTGGGCGCTGCCTTCACGACGCCGGCCGCGGAGGCGATATTCACGATCGAGCCGCCGCCACCCTCCAGCATCGCGGGCAGGAAGGCGCGGATCATGCGGTGCATCGACTTGACGTTGAGGTCGAAGGAGAAATCCCAGTCCTCGTCGGAGCAGTCGAGGATCGTGCCGTGATGCACGAAGCCAGCGGCGTTGAGCAGGACGTCGACCTGGCCGACACGTCTGGCCATCGCCAAGACCGCAGCGCTGTCGCGGACGTCGAGTTTTGCGATCTCCGCCACGCCTTCGTCCTTCAGCGAGGCGATGCCCTTCTCGTCGATGTCGGTCGCGAACACGCGGGCGCCCTGGCGCGCAAGGGCAAGCGCGCAGGCCCGCCCGATGCCGGCGGCCGCGGCGGTCACGAAGGCGCGCTTGCCCTTGAGGCGGTCTGACATGAGGTTCTCCTTGCTATGACTGCGCGGCGCAAAACGACGAAGAACCGCAGGGTGGACCAAGTCGCGCAGCGACGTGCCCACCATTGTTTCGACAGCACGGCTCTGGATGGTGGGCACGGCGCTCCGCGCGATGCGCAGCATCGTCGCGTCGCGCCTTGGCCCACCCTACGGTTTTGTGCTCGCAATGACGACGTGATGTCAGTGATTGTCCCTCGCCACGCCGAACGTGCCGGCGATGTCGTGATAGCGGGTGGCGATCTCCATGCAGGCGCCGGTGGCCTGCTGGCCGACCGTCGCGCGGTACAGCTCCTGCCACGGCGTCTGGTGTGGCGGGTAGGGGAAGCCGCCCTTGGCCTTCAGCTCGGTGCGGCGCGTCTTCAACTCGTCGTCCGTGATCAGGATGTTGGCCGCGCCCTTGTTGAGGTCGATGCGGACCTTGTCGCCGGTCTTCAGGATCGCAAGCCCACCGTCGGCGGCGGCTTCCGGCGAGGCGTTGAGAATCGACGGTGAGCCCGAGGTGCCGGATTGCCTGCCATCGCCGATGCAGGGCAGAGCGAGGATGCCGCGCTTGATCAGCGCCGCCGGCGGCTGCATGTTCACGACCTCGGCGCCGCCGGGATAGCCGATCGGGCCGGTGCCGCGGATGAACAGCACGCAGCGCTCGTCGATGTCGAGTGCGGGATCGTCGATCCGGTGGTGGTAGTCCTCCGGGCCCTCGAACACGATGGCGCGGCCCTCGAACGCGTTCGGGTCTTTCGGATTGCTGAGATAGCGCTCGCGGAATTCCTTCGAGATCACGCTGGTCTTCATGATCGCGGAATCGAACAGATTGCCGCGCAGCACCAGGAAGCCGGCGTCCTTCACCAGCGGCTTGTCATAGGCCCAGATCACGTCGCCGTCGGGCTTTGCCGCTTCGCGGCAATTGTCGCCCATCGGACGGCCATTGACCGTCATCGCATCCTCGTGGATGCGCTTGTGCTGCATCAGTTCGCGCACCACCGCGGGCACGCCGCCGGCGCGGTGAAACTCCTCGCCGAGATAGAAGCCGGCCGGCTGCATGTTGACCAGCAGCGGCACGTCATGGCCGACCTTCTGCCAGTCCTCGATCGACAGCTCGACGCCGATGTGGCGGGCCAGCGCGTTGATGTGGATCGGCGCGTTGGTCGAGCCGCCGATCGCCGAGTTGATCACGATGCAGTTCTCGAACGCCTTGCGGGTCAGGATGTCGGACGGCTTGAGGTCCTCCCACACCATCTCGACGATGCGCTTGCCGGTCTCGTAGGCGATCTGCGAGCGCTCGCGATAGGGCGCGGGGATCGCCGCGCAGCCCGGCAGCGACATGCCGAGCGCCTCGGCGAGCGAGTTCATGGTCGAGGCGGTGCCCATGGTGTTGCAATGGCCGACCGAGGGCGCCGAGGAGGCCACGATCTCCATGAACTCCTCATAATCGATCTCGCCGGCAGCGAGCCGCTCGCGCGACTTCCAGACCACCGTCCCGGAACCGGTGCGCTCGCCATTGTGCCAGCCGTTCAGCATCGGCCCGCCCGAGAGCACGATCGCGGGCAGGTTGACGGTCGCCGCCGCCATCAGACAGGCCGGCGTCGTCTTGTCGCAGCCGGTGGTCAGCACCACGCCATCCAGCGGATAGCCGAACAGCACCTCGACCAGGCTGAGATAGGCGAGGTTGCGGTCAAGTGCCGCAGTCGGCCGCTTGCCGGTTTCCTGGATCGGGTGGGTGGGAAACTCCATCGCGATACCGCCGGCGGCGCGGATGCCTTCGCGAACCCGCTGCGCCAGCTCGATGTGGTGGCGGTTGCAGGGGGAGAGGTCGTTGCCGGTCTGGGCAATGCCGATGATCGGCATGCCCGACTGCAACTCCTTTCGCGTCAGCCCATAATTCAGGTAGCGCTCCAGGTAGAGCGCGGTCATGCCCGGGTTATGGGGATTGTTGAACCACTCGCTGGAACGAAGTTTGCGCCTGGTGACGCCGGTAAGCGGCTTGTTCATGGCTTTCTCCCGCAGCGCACACGCCACATTATTGTGCGTTCTTGATTTTGCGCTGGATGTTTACATGACGCCGCCCACTTCGCAAATTCGCTTGCCGGGGGCAAGGGTTACGACTTTGATCCAAGGACAGGACCGCAAATTTCTGCTATGAGGCGGTCCTAACGAAGAACAAGACCGCTGCGGCTTATGGCGGCGCGTCATCAAAGGAAATGTGGAGGGAGTGGATGTCGTCCGTACATATTCGCGACGTGCGGAAATCGTTCGGGAATTTCGAGGTTCTGCATGGCGTGACGATCCCGATCGAGGACGGCGAATTCGTCGTGCTGGTCGGGCCCTCCGGCTGCGGCAAGTCCACCCTGCTGCGGATGCTGGCGGGGCTGGAGAACATCACCTCGGGCACGATTTCCATCGGCGATCGCGTCGTCAACAATGTCCAGCCCAAAGAGCGCGACATCGCCATGGTGTTCCAGAACTATGCGCTCTATCCGCATATGACGGTCGCCGACAACATGGGTTTCTCCCTGAAGCTGCGCGGCGCGAGGGCCGAGGAGATCAAGCAGGGCGTGGCGCGCGCCGCCGAGATCCTGGCGCTGACCCCGCTGCTCGACCGCTATCCCCGGCAGCTTTCGGGCGGCCAGCGCCAGCGCGTCGCCATGGGCCGCGCCATCGTGCGCGATCCCCAGGTCTTCCTGTTCGACGAGCCGCTGTCCAATCTCGATGCCAAGCTGCGGGTGGCGATGCGCACCGAGATCAAGGAGTTGCACCAGCGGCTGAAGACCACCACCGTCTATGTCACCCACGACCAGATCGAGGCCATGACCATGGCCGACAAGATCGTGGTGATGCATGACGGCATCGTCGAGCAGATCGGCTCGCCGCTCGAGCTGTACGACCGGCCCGACAACCAGTTCGTCGCCGGCTTCATCGGCTCGCCGGCGATGAATTTCCTGAAGGGCAAGGTGGTCGCCAATGGCAGCGCCAGTTTTGAGGGGCCGAAGGGCGTCAAGCTGCCGCTGAAATCGGCGCCGGCCAATTCCGACGGCCAGCCCGCCGTCTATGGCATCCGGCCGGAGCATTTTACCATCGCCGACGATGGCACCGAAGCCGAGATCATCGTCGTGGAGCCGACCGGCTCGGAGACCCAAGTCTTTGCCAAACTTGGCGGCGAGCAGGTCGTCGCCGTGTTCCGCGAGCGTCACCTCTTCAATCCGGGCGACAAGATCCGATTAAAGCCCAATCCGCTGCTGGTCCATCTCTTCGATGACACG
>NZ_JAFAVV010000680.1 GCF_019242285.1 Bradyrhizobium sp. | reverse complement strand
ACAGCCGGTCTCGCCCTGGCGGGCCTTGGTGCAGCAGGTGTAGTAACGGTAACGGCCGCTCTTGCCGGTGCGAAGCGTCATCGCTCCACCGCAAGCAGCGCAGAAGCAGATGCCGCTAAGGAGTGTCGGGCCACTGACGATCCTTGGTGCGGTCATCGCTGGGCTCCGGCTCTTGAGCAGCATTTGGACGACCTCAAATTCATCCTTGTCGACGATTGCTGGCACCGTCATTTCCACGATTTCAGTCTCTGCCTTGCGCTCGCGGGTCTTCCAGAACTTGGTGTTGAAACGGTGCCGGCCGACGTAGGTCGTGCGGGTCAGCACCTTGTGGACGGCGTCGACACCCCAGCGCCCGCCGTCGCGGGTGCGGATGCCGATGGCGTTGAGGTGTGTGGCGACGGACTTCACGCCCATCGGCCCGAGCTTCCGCTGCCCTCGCGCGCCAGGCGGAAGATCAGGCGCACCGTTTCAGCCTGGACGGGGTCGATCTCCAGCGTCTTCTTGGTGCGGTGTCCGCGCCGCTCGGAGGCCTCCACGATGCGGTAACCGATCGGCGGCAACGCGCCATTCCAGAAGCCCTGACGCGCATTCTCCTTCATGGCGCGCAGCGTGTGCTTGGCGTTCTCCTTGGACTGATACTCGTCGAACAGCGCCATGATCTGGCGGATCATGTTGCTCATGGGATCGTCGCCGAGCTCCTGGGTGATCGAGACCAGCCGGACACCGGCCTTGGCGAGTCGGCGCACGTAGAACTCGAGCTGGAATTGGTCGGGAAGAAGCGGCTGAAGCTGTGGACCAGGATCACGTCGAACGCTGGCGGCTTGGTGGTTGCCGCGTCGATCATGCGCTGGAATTCCGGTCGCCGGTCATCGGTCGCGGACAAACCGGGCTCGACATAGTCGGCGACGATCTCCCAGCCCCGGGATGTGCAATAGGCCTTGGCCTAGCGGCGCTGGTCCGGGATGGAAAGATCACTGTCGGCTTGCCGGCCGGTCGAGGCTCGCAGGTAGAGGGCAGCACGAACCGGTGTCGTCGTCATGGTGATCTCCAGACCAAGAGGGTCAGTGGCGGGTCGAAAATAGTTCGTCGGACCAGGCCTCGAACACCTCGATCTCGGCCTCGGTGATCGGCACTTCCTGAGGCCAGTCGTCGGTCACGGTCCAGTCAGATCGTTTCTTCTTTGCAGGGCGGCCCCTTCGTCGAACTGATGGCCGCAAATGGTCGTAGAGGTCATCGGGCAACGGACCCAATGACCGGGTTCGTCTCGGCCGAGATTTTTGATGATGAGCCATGGCGCCCCTGCGACAGGCAGACTCCATCGAGAGAACGGCGCAAGTTTGTCCGCGAGTCATTTCGATGAGGAGCGGCAACTCGCTCGCGCTGAGCCATCAGCGCGTGGCGGTCAAACGCCGGGGCAGACGAGGCCTGTCAAGGCCGTCAGCCGGCGGAGCCGGGCGCGCGGAGCGCGAGCCTTGACGGGCGTCGGCTGGTCCGGCAGCGCCGTTCCAAGCTTATGACTCGGCTGCGTGGTGATGTGCTCAGCGGCTGCTTCGGATCGCCGCCCAAGCCGCGCACATTGCGCGTCAAGGAAACAAAGACCGAGTGCCATTAGAAAGTTAGGCACCGGTATCCAGAGCGAGCGCACATTGCTCAAACTGCCAAAAACCGGCTTACACCTTGTCCTAACCCAATGTGCAGACACCAGCTCTCGCGACGACCGCCCCAGCAAACCCTGTTTGCTTTTATCTTGCTATCAAGCGGTCGACGGTCTGCGCCTCACCGATCCTGCGCTATCCTTCGCCAAGCCGCCATCCGAATAAAACCAGACCAAGCAGAACGCGAGCAGGTTCCGCGCGGGTTTGGCGCAGCCGAGTCTTTGTTTGCCGCAGGTGCAGCTCATGTCTTTGGGTCGATCGAGACAGAACGCCGAAGCCGCCAGCCGCGCTCATAAAATCCGGCCCGCAGAAGCCCGCTCTCGCAGATAGCCAAGGTGATATTCCGCAGCTTCGCGCTTTTCAGGAATGTCGGCGAGAGCCCAACACCAGACCGAAACGCATAAGCTGCGCAAATAGCCAAGCTCTACGAGAAGGTCACTGTTGAACGGCTCGAATGCAGCCAATTCCGGCTCGGGGAGAAAGCCGATGTCCCACTCGCGCGGGCCGCGGCACGCATCCTCGAAATCGTTCCAAAGCGCGCCATCGGAGGTGATGAACACGTTGCCGAGATGCGCATCGCCGAGGATCGGCACAAGGCGAACCGGCAACTGGTCCAATGCGGTCCGAACCGAGCTGTAAACCGAGAGCAGAAATTGCCGATCGCCGGGAGCCAACGCCGGCAGCGCCGACGGGGTTTGGAGTAAGTTGCGGCATTGATCGATCTTCGCCCAAAAATTCGGAAGCTCGAAAGGAAAATCGGCGAGCGCTTGATGCACGCGGCTTAGCGCCGCGGCCGCACGCGCCGTGTGCTCCGCGTTGTCCTCATCCGCTGGGACATGGCTGACAAACTCCCAAAAGGTCACGGCAAACCCGTCAGAAAAATGCGGACCGGGTGGCACTCCGGCCGCAAGGCCGACGCTGGGGGCTCCGCGTGCAGAGAGATGTTGCCCGACCGACAGCTCGCGCCGCAGCCTATCGAGCGACTGCGCATCGTCGCGCACGACGCGGGCGACCAGACCCGTTGGAAGCAGGCGAATGCTAACGTGCTGCGAAATGTGCAGCACAACGGGATCGACGCGCCCTACGCCTAAGCGGCAGGCCACCTCCATCGCTGCCGCTAAGGCTCCCGCCGAGAATACCGATTGGGACATGGCCGTTCACAGTTCGTGACGCCCGCGTCAAAAATCAACGCCACGGGATCCACGATGCGTAGTGCTAGACGTAGAGTATCGCAGGCTTGCCGATTGTAGCGCATCGCGGGCTGCAGCATCATAGGGGAATCGCGAGGGTGTAGTGCCCATCTTCATCGGCCGTGGCGCGCCACTTCTGCGATTTCGCACGAGCGGCTGATCGCGCCACCGGTGTGTGTCGAGCATGTGGCGCAGGAATTGACGATCTTGCAAAAAAGCGCTGGCGAGTTTGCTGAAGCGATCAGACTTGCGCCCTTGCGTCAGTCTTCGCCTGCCTTCGCGCTGACCAGCTTTCCGCCTTCGACGATGACCTGGCGCAGCAGTTGCGTCAACGTCATCATATCCTTACTGGACATGTTCGCGAAGATACGGTCGTTCACCGCCCGAAGGGCTGGCGCCAGGTCCTGAATCAGTTCGGCGCCCTTGCTTGTCAGCGCGACCTTGAGAGCCCGCGCGTCCTCGGGGTCCGGTAGCTTTATCAGGTACTTGGCCTTCACCAGTTTGCTGACATCCGCGGTGACATTCGACGCCGAAACGTGAAGATGGTCGGCGATCCGACGAATGCTTGGATCGGAATTGATCTTGGCCACAGCCATCATCACCGCCAGTTCGGTGGACGAGAGACCGAAGGGCTTCGCCGTCACGCGCCGCAGGTTCTGCATCGTCGCCGCTGCGGCGAAGATGTCGGACATGAAATCGCGAAATGCGCGTTCGTCGCCGCCGGCGACCAGCGCCTCGATTCCGACCGAGCGCGCGTTCGCGCTTCGCTTCTTGCCGGCATTCTTTGCCTTCGACATTACTGGATCTGCTTGCCGATCGATTATCTCATCCAAGACGACGCGCGATCACGGAACGCCCCATCCGACCGGAATTGCCTTCTCGGCGATCCTACTCTTCCATAATCCTGCAAAATTCGGCAAGCATTTCAAGCTTCCGTGGACCGTGAAGCGGCCTTTGTTTACGATTTGCCGGTAGCGGGACAAAAACGTCGACGACTACCGGCCGCCCTCGAACTGATCCTTCAACGCGCGGCGGACTGTTTCCGGCTTGACGCCGCGAGCGGCGAACTCGCCCTCGAGTTCCTCCATCATCGTATCGATGTCCGCGATCTTCGATATCCGGGCGAATTTGTCCTCGCGCGCCGGCAGACCCATCGATTGGGCGACCAGCGTCAGGTAGTTGACGAGTTCGAGTCCCCTGGTCCCTCCGTGTTCCCGTTGCAGCAGCGTCAACCGGCGATGACAGGAGTGATAAATGGAGACTATGTGGGTTGCGCCCCGCCGCTTCGCGTCCGCCATCCATCCCGCAATTGTGCCGACATACTTCTCCTCGCCGAAGTCCTTGATCCTCGGCACGGTGCAGTGCCGCCCAAGCCCCGTCGCGGCAGCAGCGTCGATCACGTGGACTCCGGGAATTCTGGACAGCAGGTCGTGGACGGCCTCGCTCTCTTCCTCTTGCTCCGGAAAATCGACATGACGGTGGATCGCCACCGTGATGGGAATCTCGTTGACCAGCAGGTCCTGACGGATGTTGCGGCTCAGAAACACGGTGGCGTTCATACGTTTCTTCGCGGTCTCGGTCACCAGGCTCTGATCGCGATGGCTGAGATGGTCGTCGCAAGACGGGCACCAATAAAGGAGTTGGTCCGGCTTGAACTCGTCGAACTTCTCCATCGTCCGGTTCAGCATATTGTCGGCGACCTCGCGAAGACCTGACGCCGTATGGACACTTCCGCAGCAATGGGAAGGACCGCCGAGCAGCGCGTGGTCGTGGCCCATATGAACGAGGATGTCATTCAGGCTCTCCGCCATGTGCGCGGTACGCAAGATGTTGCAGCCGAGCCAGACAACCAGCGACTGGGGCTTCACTTCCTGAGGCAACGCGGTCATCCACGGACGGGGGATGTCGTTTCTCATCAGATCGCCCAGCGTGCGCACGTTGCCGAAATATTCCGCTGGCGATTCGTCCGCGCCTACGACGCTGGCATCGTTGAAAGGCTTCGTTATCGTCATTTGCACCTCCCAGGCCTTTTTCCAATATTGCTATATTGCATAGTTATCACGACACAACGCGCTTCTTGCGGCAGCTTCGCGGCGCGATCCCCCGCCATTCGAGGACCATTCGCGCTGAGGCTGGGCCGAGCACGATCATCGCGAAGATCAACACCCAGACGACGCTGTTGAGGTACCGAAAGACGAACAGTGGCAGCATGTCGATGCGCTATCCGGCCTCCGCGCTTGACACTTTCGCGATGCGACAGGCGATTCCGGGTCTGAACCCACCACGACCGAGCATCATCCGCCGCCACGGCCAGCCATATAACAACTATATCATATAGCGATTTTACATAGCAAGTTTAAAATTCTCGCCAAATATTGGTTCTTTCATCGCGTCGCACGCGACATGAGCAGTCTCCGCTCTGAACGAAGCGGCTCGCGGTGCTGCCGGGCGGGATTTCGATCCCTATCTCGGTCAGTGGGCGAGAACTGAAACTGCGGCCACAGCCTGGTTTCGCGAGCGCCTCCTCGCGCCGACCTCCTCCCCTGCCCTGCCAAACACCTGATAGCAGGCGTACGTCGACGCCGGCCAAAGTCCGCCGGCTGACCGAACTTTTCGACTCCTTGATGCCTAGTGGCTCGGAACTAGCTCCAGTTCGAGCGGGTTGACACCCCGGTACCGGGCAAGTTCTATTTCCAGTTTGCGATGCACCTCATCGGGTCTATCGGCCAGCCGGGGCAGTCGGCCTATCGCAAGCTGCGGCAAGAAAATGATCATTGCTTGTGCCGCCTCCGCCCAATATCTGAATCGCCCAATCAACGACGGTCTGTGCCATCCTCGGCGGAACCAACTTG
>NZ_JAFAVV010000428.1 GCF_019242285.1 Bradyrhizobium sp. | reverse complement strand
GCGCTCGCCTTCGCCGTCGGTGCGGTCTGGCCGCGCATGCGGATCGCGATGGCGCTGTATGCGCTCGCGATCGGCGCCAGCCGGCTGGTGCTGCTCGCGCATCATCCGAGCGACGTCGTCGCGGGCGGCCTGATCGGCGTGCTCGGTGCGATGGCCGTCCGGTACTGGTTCGCCGTGCGGCAGCTTGGTTTTGTCATCGATGACGCCGGCAAGATCGTCGCCCGTTGAAGCGGCTCAAAAGGGTTGCTCGTGCTGCCGCCGGCCCATAAGAAGCGGGCGCCGCACCTTGCGGCCGACCATTTGCGCATGAGCGTTGATTTGCCTGCTGATCCATCCGTCGCGGCTTCGATCGTGGTTCCCGTCCGGAACGAGGCGGAGAACATCGCGCCGCTGATCGAGGAGATTTCCGCCGCGCTGGATGGCCGCTGGGCCTACGAGATCATCTACGTCAATGACGGCTCGACGGATGCCACCGGCGAACGCCTGGCCAGTGCCATGAAGCAGCGTGCCAATCTGCGCCAGCTTCGCCATGCCGCATCGACCGGCCAGTCGGCCGCGGTTCGCAGCGGCGTGCGCGCCGCGCGCGGCACCATTGTCGCCACCCTCGACGGCGACGGGCAGAACGATCCGGCCTTCCTGCCGGACCTGATCGCCGCGCTCGAGCAGGGCGGCGAACGCACCGGGCTTGCCGCCGGACAGCGGGTCGGACGCCAGGACACCGGCTTCAAGAAATTCCAGTCGCGCGCCGCCAATGCCATCCGCAAGGCGATCCTGCATGACGGCACCCGCGACACCGGCTGCGGCCTGAAGGCGTTCCGGCGCGAGGTGTTCCTGATGATGCCCTATTTCGACGGGCTGCACCGTTTCCTGCCGGCGCTGATGCGCCGCGAAGGCTACGACATCGCCTATGTCGACGTGGTCGACCGGCCGCGGCGCTCCGGCGTGTCCAACTACGGCTTCTTCGACCGGCTCTGGATCGGGATCATGGACCTGTTCGGCGTCTGGTGGCTGATCCGGCGCAAGAAGCCGACGCCCGAGGTTACTGAAGTGACCGAGGTCGCTGAGGTGACCGATGTGACCGAGGTGAGGTGATGCTGATTCAATACGCGCAGGCGCTCGGTGGCTATTTCTACGATATTTTCATCACCAAGTTCGATCTCTGGCTGGCGTTCGGCCTGATCGCGCAGCTCGCCTTCGGCGCGCGCTTCCTGGTGCAGTGGATCGCGAGTGAGCGCGCGGGAAAGAGCGTGGTGCCGCTGGCGTTCTGGTTCCTCTCGATCGCCGGCGGGCTGATGACCTTGCTCTACGGCCTCGTCAAGCGCGAGCCGGTCATCATCATCGGGCAATTGCTGTCGAACATCATCTATGTGCGCAACCTCATGCTGATCTTCAGGCATCGCGGCAAGCCATCGGCAGCGCTGGACGGCTGACGACATGGAATCAGCCCGCCTTCCGGCGGGCCGAGGTTTCAATCAAAACGCAACGGGGCCGACCGCGCCGATCCAGCGGCGGACCTTGGTCGGGTCCTTCTCGTCCATGTAGAAGAAGTGGGTCATCACCGGCTGCACCGGCTTCTTCGTCTTGTCGTCCGGGGTCATCGTCACGATGCCGCGGAATACCTTGAGCATGCCGCCGTCCCAATATTCGATGACGTCATGAAGGGCGGTGAAGCCAGTATCGATGAAGGCGCGCAGATTGTTGCGGATGGTCTCCCGCCCGTGCCAGTCGGCGACGCCGAGATTGCAGACCGCGTACTCGGCGAAGCAGTCGAAACCTTTGCCGAAGGTCTTGTCGTCGATCTCCTTCCAGAACGCCAACAGCCAGTCGGGCGCTGGCTTGCGGGTGAAGGTCAGGGTGTTTGCAGTGTCGCTCATGTTCCGTCTCCTCGATCGCGTGACGCCGACCGCACGCAGCGCGTGGATCGATCGGCGTCGATGGCATCCATCTAGTCGGGGTGCTGGCAGCGGGAGCGCCAATTCTCCGTCGTTTCCCGCCAAACGATCGCGGCATGCAGCCGGGCGGGGCGTCGCGTCGCTGGTTGGGATGGACAAGGGCAGGCTGGCCGGGCAGGGTCCGCGCGGCATGCCAAAACGCCCCCCTTTTCCGCCAACCGCACCCCGCATCATTGAGATGCTCGCGTTTCCGTCGGTGCAACTGCTCGACGTGACCGGGCCGGTTCAGGTGTTTGCGTCGGCGAATGATGTCGTCACGCAGGCCGGCGGCCCGGCTCCCTATGTCGTCAACGTCGTGGCGCAGGCTGGAGGCAATGTCACTGCCTCGGCGGGTGTGACGCTGGCGGCAGCGCCTCTGCCTTCCGTTGACAGGCCGCTCGATACGCTGATGGTTGCGGGCGGCGACGGGGTCCATGTGGCGGGCGCCGATCCCTTGCTCGTCGACTGGGTGAGCAGGCGCGCGCGGCACGCGCGGCGCGTCGCTTCGGTCTGCACCGGTGCTTTCCTGCTGGCCGCCGCAGGCGCGCTGGACGGCAAGCGCGCGGTGACCCACTGGTCGGTTTGCGCCGAGTTGGCGCGGCGGTTTCCCGCCTTGCGGGTCGAGTCCGATCCGATCTTCGTGCAGGATGGCTCGGTCTGGACGTCCGCGGGCGTGACCTCCGGCATCGATCTGGCGCTGGCGCTGATCGAACAGGACCTCGGCCGCTCGGTGGCGCTGGCGGTTGCGCGCTACCTCGTCGTCTTCCTCAAGCGTCCAGGCGGCCAGGCGCAATTCTCGACGGCCCTCTCGCTGCAGGTCGCAGACGATGAGTTCGGCGCGTTGCACCGCTGGATCAATGACCATCTGGCGGAGGAGATTTCACTGCCGGTGCTGGCCCGCGAGGCCGGGATGAGCGAGCGCAATTTCAGCCGCCGTTACGTGGAAGCGACCGGGCTGACGCCGCTGCGCGCGGTCGAGCGGCTGCGCATCGAGGCAGGGCGCCGGCTGCTCCTGGACACGCGCCTTTCGGTCAAGCAGGTCTCGCAGCGTTGCGGCTTCGGCTCGGAAGAAACGATGCGCCGCAGCTTCCTGCGATGGTTGAACGTCACGCCGCAGGATTATCGCGCCCGCTGGGGTGGTTGACCGCCACGCATTTCGCTTGGCGTGACGCCGAGCCTTTTACGAAATGTCGCCGTCATGTGCGCGTGCGAGGCGAAGCCGGATGCGAGCGCGATGGCGCCGAGGTCGGACTCCGTGCCCTGCAGCAGCGCCCGTGCCCGCGCGAGGCGGCGGTCGATGATGTGGTCGTGCGGCGACTTGCCGATCGCCGCCTTGAAGGCGCGCGCGAAGAAGCCGGCGGAGAGCCCCAGCGTTGCGGCGATTTGTTCCACTGTGAGCGCCATGTCGAGCCTCGCCTCGATCAGCTCGTCGACCAGCCGGAGCCGCCGTGGCGTCATCCAGGCGGCGGGAGTCGGCGAGGGATCGCCCGACACCGCCGCCGCCCGTTCCTTCAGAATGTGAACCAGCTGCTCGCAGATGAGCGCATCGCGCGCGGCGTCCGTCAGCAGCGCACGGCGCAGCGCATAGGCCACGTCGATCGCAGCGCGATCGATCCGGTCGCTGAAACGAGGCCATGGCTGTTCGCCGGGCTCGGGTCGGAGCGTGATCCTCAGATACTCGCCGCCGCTGTCCGATCGCGAGTAGACGTCGCAGCCCTCCGGCACATGGGCCAACCCGTTGGGCCTGGTGTGGAAGTCGACCCGGCGGTCGCTGCAGAAGGCATGAATCCCTGCCTGGTGATCGAAGGCGAAGCCGATGATAGGCGCCGCGGCGGTATAGGAGGCGCAATAGGATTGCCGCGACAGCAGCTCCGCGGACCAGGTACCGATCGTGAGCCGGCGCGCCGGCATCGACACGGGGGAAGGGAGGTTGGAAGGCGCTTCCGGCATGCCTGATCCTATCCGGGAAGATGAAGCGGTCACCTGATATCCGAGCGCAGCGGGCATTTTAGGTCGGATTCTTGAAAGCGGTGACCGGCCGTCCCTGCTATTCACCCCCCGGATCAACGGAGCCGACCATGCCGCTCTTCAGCCTCGACGAACTGGCCACTGCCACGGCCTGCGTGCGAACCCTGGTGCCGCCGACGCCGGCCTATGCCTGGCCGCTGCTCGCGCAGCGAGTCGGAGCGACCGTCATCGTCAAGCACGAGAACCACACGCCGACCGGCTCGTTCAAGGCCCGCGGCGGCCTGGTCTATGTCGACGCGCTGCGCCGCGCCGGCCGCCTGCCCAGGGGCTTTGTCACCGCGACGCGCGGCAATCACGGCCAGTCGGTGGCGATCGCCGCCATGCGCAACGGCCTGCCGGTCGCGATCGTGGTGCCCGAGGGCAATTCGAGCGAGAAGAACGCCGCGATGGCGGCGTTCGGCGGCGAGTTGATCACGGGCGGCAGGGATTTCGACGAAAGTCGGGTCGTTGCCGCCGGGATCCAGCAGGAGCGCGGCTATCATTTCGTGCCGTCCTTCCATCCCGAGCTGGTCAAGGGGGTAGCGACCTACGCGCACGAGTTGTTCGCGGACCATCCCGATCTCGACGTGGTCTACGTGCCGATCGGCATGGGCTCGGGAATCTGCGGCGTCATCACCGTCCGCGATCTGCTCGGGCTCAAGACCGAAGTGGTCGGCGTGGTCGCGGAGAACGCGCCGGCGTTCGCGCTGTCGTTCACGGCCGGCCGCCCGGTTCCGACCAGCTCGGCACGGACCTTTGCCGACGGGGTCGCCTGCCGGGAGCCGCCGGCGGAGGCGCTGGAGATCATCAGGCGGGGCGCGGCGCGGATCGTGCGGGTCACCGAGGAGGAGATCGCCGAGGCGATCCGCGTCACCTACACCACGACCCACAATCTCGCCGAGGGTGCGGGCGCAGCCCCGCTCGCGGCACTGATGAAGGAGCAGCCGCGCTACGCCGGCAAGCGCGCCGGCCTGATTCTGACCGGCGGCAACATCGACATGCCCGTGCTCGAACAGGTGCTGCGCGGCCAGACGCCCCAGGTTTGAATAGGCTCGTGCGCGGAGGTCGCACGCCGGCCGATACACATTGTCGCAGACCTGGAAATGGCCGCGGCCCCGCTCGCTGCGAGCCGGGCGATCGAGATCGGCACGAGCCTGCACGGGGCGAGATCCCGCCCGGCTTCAGGCATCGCAGCATACAGAACAGGCAGGCCAACCCCTTGACCCGGCGCCTCAGCCGTTCTGTGATGCGGCCGTGCTATTCCGTCGCGCCGCATGTTGAGGGGGCCTGCCGCGATCGCCGATCCAGCACTGACCGCCTGCCTCGCCTCTTTCGGGGGATGGTATTTGCGGCCGGGGATCTCTATAGGCAAGGCCCATTCGACATCGCCGCCACCAAGCCGCGAACGCTCGGGACTAACCTCGAAGACCAACCTCGAAGCCTGACCTCGAAAGGCCTTGCCATGAAATGCGTACCATTCGCTGTAACCCTTGCTCTTGCCGCCGGTCTGGCGTCTCAGGCCGCCCATGCCCAGACGCTCAAGACGGTCAAGGATCGGGGGATACTCTCCTGCGGCGTCAGCCCGGGCCTGCCGGGCTTCGCCACGCCGGACGACAAGGGCAACTGGACCGGTATCGACGTCGATGTCTGCCGCGGCATTGCAGCCGCGATCTTCGACGATCCGAGCAAGGTGAAGTTCGTGCCGCTGTCGGCCAAGGACCGCTTCACCGCGCTGCAGTCGGGCGAGATCGACGTGCTGTCGCGCAATACAACCTGGACGTTGTCCCGCGACACCCAGCTCGGCGAATTTACCGGCGTGACCTACTACGACGGCCAGGGTTTCCTGGTGAAGAAGTCGCTGAAGGTGAATTCCGCGCTGGAGCTGAACAGCGCCTCGGTCTGCGTGCAGACCGGCACCACGACCGAGCAAAACCTCGCCGACTACTTCAAGGGCAACAACATGAAGTATGAGGTGATCGCGTTCGCGGGCGCCGACGAGACGGTAAAGGCCTACGAGTCCGGTCGCTGCGACGTCTTCACTTCCGACGTCTCGCAGCTCTATGCCGAGCGGCTGAAGCTCGCCAATCCGGCCGATCACGTCGTGCTGCCGGAGGTGATTTCCAAGGAACCGCTGGGTCCGATGGTGCGCCACGGCGACGACCAGTGGTTCGGCATCGTGAAATGGGTCTTGTTTGCGATGGTCAATGCCGAGGAGCTCGGGGTTACCCAGAAGAACGCCGATGAGATGGCCAAGTCGGACAAGCCCGACCTGAAACGCGCCTTCGGCACCGACGGCAATCTCGGCGAGCAGCTCGGGCTGACCAAGGACTGGTTCGGCCGGATCGTCAAGGCGGTCGGAAATTACGGCGAGGCCTATGAGCGCAATGTCGGCATCGGCTCCAAGCTGCAGATCGCCCGCGGGCTGAACCGGCTCTGGAACAAGGGCGGAATCCAGTACGCGCCGCCGATGCGCTGATCTCGCGGAAGCGGCCGCGGCGATGAGCAGCGAAACACGGGCACCACCACCGCAATATGTGTTCCGGCTGAAGCGGGCGCTTGGCGGCCGCTCCGGCTGGAACGGCGTGGCGGTGCAGGCGGCGTTCGCGGTCGTGCTGATCTGGGTTGGCTACGAGATCGTGGGCAATGCCCGCGCCAATCTCGCGGTCCAGCACATCTCGTCTGGCTTCGGCTTCCTGAACAACACCGCGGGTTTTGACGTCAGTCAGACCCTCATTCCGTATTCGGGATCCGACACCTACATCCGCGTGTTCCTGGTCGGGCTGCTCAACACGCTGCTGGTGTCGGTGATCGGCATCATCTTCGCGACCATGATCGGCTTCATCGTCGCGCTGGGGCGGCTTTCTCCGAACTGGCTGATGTCACGGATCGCGGGCGCATATGTCGAAGCCGTGCGCAACGTGCCGCTGCTGTTCCAGATGCTGTTCTGGTACCTCGCGGTGCTCGGGGCCTTGCCGGGCCCGCGCCAGAGCATTTCGCTGTTCAACAGCTTCTTCCTGAGCAACCGTGGCCTGATCATTCCGCGGCCGATCGTGGAGGCCGGCCTGCTGCCGGTCTCGCTCGCGATCCTGGGCGGAATCATCGGCTCGCTGCTGCTCGGCCACTACGCCCGCCGGCAATTGTTCGAGCAGGGCAGGGCGATCCGGACCTGGCCCTATGTGCTTGGCCTGTTGTTCGGCCTGCCGGTCGTGGCCGCGCTGGTGTTCGGTGCTCCCGTCAGCTTCGAGGTCCCGGTGCTCAAGGGATTCAACTTCGCCGGCGGGACGCGGGTGATTCCGGAATTCGTCGCGCTGGAGGTGGCGCTGTCGATCTATACCGCCGCCTTCATCGCCGAGATCGTCCGCGCCGGCATTCTGTCCGTGCACAGGGGGCAGACCGAAGCCGGCCTGTCGCTCGGGCTGTCGCGGGGAATGGTGCTGCGCATGATCGTGGTGCCGCAGGCGCTCCGCGTGATCCTGCCGCCGCTCACCAACCAGTATCTCAACCTGACCAAGAACTCGTCGCTGGCGGTGGCGATCGGCTATCCCGACCTCGTCTCGGTGTTCGCAGGAACGACGCTGAGCCAGACCGGACAGGCGATCGAGATCATCGCCATCACGATGGGTGTCTATCTCCTGCTGTCGCTCGTCACCAGTGCGGGCATGAGCCTTTACGGATTGCGGCTCAACCGGAGTCTTGGCACATGAGTTTTTGGCACACGAGTTTTTGGCACATGAATTCTGGCACGTGAGTTTTGTCGCATGAGCGATCTCGCCACCTCCGCCGTCATTCGCGAGGACACCTTCGTCCGCAAGGAGCTGGTGGCCGAACGCGCGGCGCCGGTCAAGACCACGGGTATTGTCGGCTTTCTACGCACGCGCTTGCTGAATTCCCCGACCAACATCATCCTGACCATCCTGGGCCTGCTGTTGATCTGGTTCACCGTCGTGCCCGCACTCCGTTTCGCGCTGATCGACGCAGTGTGGTCGGGCAGCGATCGCAATGCCTGCCTCGAGGAGAACGTCGGGCGTCCCGTCGGCGCGTGCTGGCCGTACATCGCCGCGAAGTTCGACCAGTTCATCTATGGTTTCTATCCGGAACCGGAGCGCTGGCGGGTCAACCTCACCTACCTCCTGGCCGCGCTGCTGCTGTTGCCGCTGCTGATTCCGCGGCTGCCGGCCAAGGGGCTCAATGCGGGGCTGTTCTTCGTTGCGTTTCCGGTCGTGGCGTTCTTCCTGCTGCATGGCGGCGGCCTGGGCGGGTTCGGCGTGAGCTGGGCCGCCAGCTTCCTGTCGGCGTTCGCGGATGGTCTGATCGGCGGCGGCAATTCGCTCATGGCGACGGCAAACCCGCTGCTGTGGCTGCTCGGCAAGCTTGCCGCGCTGCTGGGCCAGGCGCTTGCGTTGGTGATCTGGCCGCTCACGGCCGTGCGGGACGCCATACGGGCCTCCGGGGAGCCGGTGTGGATCGACCTCGCAGTCACCGCCATCGTGGTCCTGGCGCTGACCCTCTGGCTCGCGGGCGGTCTTCGTAACGGCTGGCGTCGCCTGCTGACGGTGCTGGCGACGTTCATCGGCACCGCGCTGGTGATCGGCGTGCTGGGGCTCGATCGCGGCGGATTGAGGATCGTCGATACCAGGCTCTGGGGCGGCCTGTTGGTGACACTGGTGATTTCCGTGACCGGGATCGTGGCCTCGTTGCCGATCGGCATCGCGCTGGCGCTCGGGCGCCGCTCGACCATCCCGCTGATCCGGGTCTTCTCCATCGCCTTCATCGAGTTCTGGCGCGGCGTGCCGCTGATCACGGTGCTGTTCTTCGCGACCTACATGCTGCCTTTGTTCCTGCCCGGCAACTTCACGGTGGATGGGCTGGTGCGCGCGCTGATCGGCGTGGCGCTGTTCGCCGGCGCCTATCAGGCCGAGGTCGTCCGCGGTGGCCTGCAGGCGCTGCCGCGCGGACAGAGCGAGGCCGCCAATGCGCTCGGGCTGTCCTGGTGGAAGACCACCGCGCTCGTGGTGCTGCCGCAGGCGCTGCGCCACGTCATTCCGGGCCTCGTCAACAGCTTCATCGCGCTGTTCAAGGATACCTCGCTGGTGACGATCGTCGCGCTGTTCGACCTGCTCGGCCAGCTCCGCGCGTCGTTCGCCGATCCGAACTGGGCGACGCCGACCACCCTGTTCACCGGCTTCGCCTTCACCGGCATGATCTATTTCGCATTCTGCTTCAGCATGTCACGCTATTCACTCTTCGTCGAACATCGCCTCAACCCGCATCAGCGCCATTGAGCACGGACTCCTATGACCGATCTCTCCATTGTCAGCATTTCCGGCCTCAACAAATGGTACGGTGATTTTCACGTGCTGCGCGACATCGATCTCGCCGTCGGCCGGGGTGAACGCATCGTGATCTGCGGGCCGTCCGGCTCCGGCAAGTCGACCCTGATCCGCTGCATCAATGCGCTCGAGGAATTCCAGGAGGGAGCGATCACCGTCGACGGCATCGAGCTCGGCCCGAACCTGCGGCGGGTCGACGAGGTTCGGCGCGAGGTCGGCATGGTGTTCCAGAGCTTCAATCTGTTTCCGCACCTGACTGTCCTGGAGAACTGCACGCTGGCGCCGATCTGGGTGCGCAACATCCCGCAGAAGGACGCGGAGGCGACCGCGATGAAGTATCTGGAGCGGGTCAAGATCCCGCACCAGGCGAGCAAATATCCCGGCCAGATGTCCGGCGGCCAGCAGCAGCGCGTCGCGATCGCGCGCGCGCTCACCATGAGCCCGAAGGTGATGCTGTTCGACGAGCCGACCTCGGCGCTCGACCCGGAAATGGTCAAGGAGGTGCTCGACACCATGGTCGACCTCGCCAGGGAGGGCATGACCATGCTGGTCGTCACCCACGAGATGGGATTCGCGCGGGAAGTCGCCAACCGCGTGGTGTTCATGGACGCCGGCCAGATCATCGAGCAGAACACGCCGGCGGAGTTCTTCGCGCACCCGCAGCATGCGCGCAGCAAGCTGTTCTTGAGCCAGATCTTGCGGTGATGTCGTAGCTGTAGTCGCAGGGTGGGCTAAGCGAAGCGTGCCCACCCTCTATCAACAGCGTCGCTCTGAATGGTGGGCACGGCGCTTCCGCCTTCGCTCTTCGAGCTTCGGCGGAGGCGGTCGCGCCTTAGCCCACCCAGCGCATCTACGCATCGTGGCTCACACGAGCGGCACGTCGATGTTGGGGCGCTTCTCCAGCCATTCCGGCACCGGCAGCTTCTTGCCGCGCATGAACTCGGGATTGAACAGCTTCGACTGGTAGCGGTTGCCGGAGTCGCAGAGAATGGTGACGATGGTCTTGCCCGGCCCGAGCTGTTTTGCAAGCTGGATGGCGCCCGCGACGTTGATGCCGGTCGAGCCGCCGAGGCACAGGCCTTCGTGTTCCAATAGCTCATAGATCACGGTCACGGCTTCCGCGTCCGAGATCAGGAAGGCGTCATCGACATCAGCGGTCTCGATCACCGGCGTGACGCGGCCGAGGCCGATGCCTTCGGTGATCGAGTCGCCCGGCGTCGACTTGGCCCTGCCATGCTTGAACAGCTCGTACATCGCAAAGCCGTGCGGATCGGCACAGGCGATCGTGACGTTCCTGTTCTTTTGCTTGAGATAGCGGCTGGTGCCGGCGAGCGTGCCGCCGGTGCCGACCGAGCAGATGAAGCCGTCGATCCTGCCCTCGGTCTGCTGCCAGATCTCCGGGCCGGTGGAGTCGTAATGCGCCTTGGCGTTGTCGAGGTTGTTCCACTGATCGGCGAACAGCACGCCATTGGGCTCGGTCTTGCGCAGCCGCTCGGCGAGCCTTCGGCCGACATGCTGATAGTTGTTCGGATCGGAATAGGGCTTGGCCGGCACCTCGATCAGCTCGGCGCCGCATAGCCGCAGCATGTCCTTCTTTTCCTGGCTCTGCGTCTCCGGGATCAGGATCAATGTGCGATAGCCGCGGGCGCTGGCGACGACCGCAAGGCCGATGCCGGTGTTGCCGGCGGTCGCTTCCACCACGAGCCCGCCGGGCTTCAGCTCGCCGCGCTTCTCGGCTTCCAGGATCATCCACTTGCCGGCGCGGTCCTTCACCGACTGGCCGGGATTCATGAACTCGGCCTTGCCGAGGATGGTGCAGCCGGTCAGTTCCGAAGCGCGCTTGAGCTTGATCAGGGGCGTATGGCCGATGGCTTCGACGACGTCTTTGTTGAAGGTCATGTCAGGCTTGCCGGGGTTGCTCAAATATCCGGCAAACTTAATGGCGCCATCGAGGTGGCACAAGTCAACGCCGCTTTGCGAACACCACCTGGCGAACGTCGATGTTTCCGGAGAGAAATCCCGCTTCGCAATACGACAGGTAATACTCCCATAACCGCCGGAACCGGTCGTCGAATCCGAGCGGCCGCAGGTTCGGCCACGCCGCGCGGAAATTGCTTCGCCAGGTCGCGAGCGTCTTGGCATAATCTTGCCCGAAAATGCGCTCGCGAATGACGGGAATTCCGAAGCGCTCGCCGAGCGACTTCAGGACCTGCGGCGAAGGCAGCATGCCGCCGGGGAACACGTAGCGCTGGATGAAATCGACCTCGCGCCGATAATGCTGGAACATGCTGTCCTGAATGGTGATGGCCTGGATGCCGGCAAGCCCGCCCGGCTTGAGCCGATCCCGCAACTGCGAAAAGTATTTCGGCCAGAACTGCTCGCCGACCGCCTCGATCATCTCGATCGAGGCGATGCGGTCGTAGTGGTCGCGCTCGTCGCGGTAATCCTGCAGCCTGATCTCGACCTGCTCGCTGAGGCCGGCCTGCTGCATGCGCTTCTGAGCGAAATCGCGCTGCTCATGGCTGATGGTGAGACCGACCACCTTGGTGCCGAAGGTCTTGGCGACGTATTCGGCGAAGCCGCCCCAGCCGCAGCCGATCTCGAGCAGCCGCTGGCCGGGTTCCAGGTTGATGGCTTCCGCGAGCCGGCGGTACTTGTTGCTCTGCGCGGCGGCGAGGTCCGGCGTGTGCTCCTCGTACAGGGCCGAGGAATAGGTCATGGTTGGATCGAGCCAGGCGGAGTAGAAGGCGTTGCCGATGTCGTAATGCGCATGGATGTTGCGCCGCGCCTGCCGCCTGGTGTTGCGGTTGAACCAGTGCCGGACCAGTTGCAGGAAACGCGCCAGCGGCTTGTCGCCGAGCATCGAATGCAGCAGCTCGTAGTTGACGCAGAACAAATACAGGAACTGGGTCAGGTCCGGCGTGTCCCACTCGCCGCTGAGATAGGCCTCGGCGATGCCGATATCGCCGCTATGAATGAGCCGCGCCGCGAAGCCGTAGGAATGCAGCCGCATCGCGGCCGCGGGCCCCGGCTCCAGCCCGCCGACGCGGATCACCCGGCCGTCGAGCAGGGCGATGTCGAGCGTGCCCCGCCTGAGCTTGGAGGCGAAGCCGAGCGCCAGCCGCGCCATCCGTGGCAGGTCGGCGAGCACCGTTTCGATATTGGCAGGCGTTACCGAAATCACGTCCGGCATGGTACTTCCATCAACGCTACGGCCCCAGTCCCTGCGCCCATGTGAAGGGCAAATCGGCCCTTCACGGGGACCCGGGCGCGCCCCGTCTGCGATCAGCGCAGCCCCATTTAAGCGCGGGTTTTCCGGCTAGCCAAGCCGGTACTTGTGGATGTCTGCGCCTGCGGCAAGGGGGCGCGGCCCCGGTCCCGCCGGAGCCGTTGTTGATGCGCCGTGACGGAGGGCCTATAGCCGGCCGCGATGACCGAACCATCCGAGAGCGCGAGCGAGGCCGAGGCGGCCGAATGCCCACGGTGCCGGAAGCCCGAGGCGCTGTGCGTCTGCGACGGCGTTGCCAGGATCGAAAGCCGGCTGCAGCTTTTGATCCTGCAGCATCCGCAGGAACAGGACATGGCGCTCGGCACGGCGCGGCTCCTGGCCATGCATTTCGAGGCGGCCGTGCTCAGGATCGGCCTGTCCTGGCCGAGCCTCGCCAAGGCGCTCGGCCGGCCGGTCGATGATCCTTCGCGCTGGGCGGTGCTCTATCTCGGCTCGGCGAAGGCCGCCGATCTCGCCCCCGACGCGGAGATCCTGGCGCTGAACCGCAAGGGCGAGCTCGCCGAGCGCCAGCGCGCCATCCTCGATGCGATCGAAGGCGTGGTGCTGCTCGACGGCAGCTGGAGCCAGGCCAAGGCGCTGTGGTGGCGCAATCCCTGGATGCTGAAATGCCAGCGCGTCATTCTCGGTCCGAAGCAGCCGTCGCGCTATGGTGCGTTGCGCCGGGAGCCACGGCGCGACGGGCTCTCGACCATCGAGGCGGCGGCCATGCTGATCGCGGCGATCGAGAAGCGGCCGGACGTCGCCGCGACCTTGAACGCGAGCTTCGCGCGGATGCTGCAGCGCTACCGCGACGTCATGCCGGCGCGGCCGAGGCCGGGAGCGGGGCGCGATTTTCGCCGTCGTAGGGGGGCGTGATGCCGCTCGATCATCGGGAACGATCGCCGGTCTCGCGCGTTTCCTTGTATCAGCCCCGAAGATACGACTGTCACCGTGACCCCGGCGTGTCCCCGCGCGGGGCCATTCGTCGTGGTGCGATGCTACTTGTTCCCTGCTGAAACATCGCAATCAGGCCATGGCGATGCGGAACTTGGGCGCGCATCTCGCATTCTTCTCACTCAACGATGCTGGAGGAGAGAATGAAAAAGTACCTGCTTGCTGCCGCGATGGTGGGCGCGCTCGTCGCCCCGGCCCTGGCTGATGATGTCGGCGTCCGTGTCGGTCCGGTCGGCGCCGGCGTGACGGTCGGCGAGTCCCACCGCGACTATTATCGCGACCGCGACCACGATCGCACCACGGTCATCAAGGAGCGCGAGCCGCGCGATCGCACCACGGTGATCAAGAAGGAAGACGAGTTCGGCAATCGCAGCAAGACCGTCATCCATCACGACGACGACTAGCTAGGTCGAACAGCTCGTCTGGTCAGAAGCCCCGGCCATGCGCCGGGGCTTTTGTCGTGAGTGGCGACCCGGCTCCCGTGACCACACTGGCCGATGTGCCGCGCGGCAAGCGCGCCGAAAGGGAAGCGGGAGAAGTTTTCGAATGCGAAGGCGGGGTGGTTGCCTAAACCCTTGATCGCCTGTATTGAACCGGCCTCGACGGGGCCACGTGGCGGAGTGGTTACGCAGCGGTCTGCAAAACCGTTTACACCAGTTCAATTCTGGTCGTGGCCTCCAATAAATCAATAGCTTAGACGAAAAACCTCTCTAGGCGCAATTCTCGTCAGCGGAACGTCAGTTTCCCGCCAAGGCCTCGTATGCCGGAACCGACCACGATCGCAGTCGCCATCGTGGCGCTGAAACGCACGTTCGATGCCCTTCGTTCGGCTTAGGGCTTGCTGAAGGATGCGAAGGAGCCCGTGCCGCCCGGCGACGAGAGGGAGCCGCGATTTCGCAGGCCCTGGTGACAAGTCCGGCTCGAAGATCGCCGAAGCGGACGTGGCGAGAGCGATCGGCCGAGACGTTCCTGAAAAACGACGGTGTTCGTGCGTCCGCCTATTGACTCCCGCCGTGGCTGCGCTTGGATGCGCCCCGGGTCAAGGGGTTCATCATCGATGCGTAATCTCGGAATCGCGGTGCCAGGCGCCGCGCTCGGCGGCTGTGCGTCATCGGCATCTGACGTCGCGCCAGTCTGAGAAGTCCTTCTATGTTGGCGTTCGTTGTTGCTCTCATCGTGTTCGGTTTGACGCAGACACTGAGCGTTCTCGTGCTGTTCAGGTACGGCATGAGCGATAATCAATCACTCCCGCCAAGCACAGCAGCCAATACAACGTTCAATGTCGGAACGCTGATCGCAATCGCGATCGCCGCATCACATTGGCTGCCGTTTGGATGGTGGTGGTGGTGATGCGCTGGCAATCACCGCTCACGCGGCTCCGCGACCGGGTCTGAGCGCCGCTTCATTGGAAAAGCCCGCCTCAGCAGGCGGCATTCCAGCCCGCCGGAAATGGAAGCAGCGGCCAAGCGACCGAATTGTCATTGGCTGCCTTGGGCCGTGCGGTCGAGATATGCAGATAGGCCGCCATGAAGTCCTCCCCGGGGACGGGCGCAATGGCCGCTTGCACGGCATCCAGCAATCGATCGAACTCTGCTTCACTCACCCGACGTCCTCCGCGATCAAGCGGGACGACGGTCGCAAACAAGGCTTGGTTCCAAATTGACCGATTCGCTCGCATTTTACCGATCGCGGCGGCTGCAATCCGGATAGTTACTGGATGCTTTGAACATATTGAGAGCCTAGGCGCCTCCTGCGGCAGGAAAGTGTGAGAAAAATCACATTTTTGGGGTAACTTCTTGCCTAAGCCCTGAGGACGCCAGACCGCACGCGCTGCTGCGGCATAGCAGGGAGCCCCCTCATGAAATCGAAATTTCAGCGGTTCTCGACATCGGGGCGGATCGTCGGCCGAGTTTCCCTGCTCGGATTTCTCCTCGGCTTCATGGCGACCGGTGCGGCGCATGCCCAATATCAGGGAACTGCCGAGCAGCGCAGGGCCTGTACGCCGGACGTCTACCGGCTCTGCGCCGGCGAGATCCCCAACGTCCGGGCCATCACCGCCTGCCTGCAGCGGCAGAAGAGCAGCCTGAGCCCGGCGTGTCGCGCGGCGATGGACCAGAACGGTTACTGATTCGCTGCCGGGCAGGCTGTGTATTGCTGCGCAGCAAGATATTTCAACAACTGCAAATTCGGCTGTTTCCTGCCTGTGGATATGCTGCGGAGAAGCTGTGGACGTCAGGCGACCTTCTCGGCTGTCCGCCCCGTGGCAACGTCCCGCAATGGGGATGTGATTTTACCGATCAGGGCGAGCAGGTCCTTGGGTTTGAACGGCTTCGACAGCCGGTAAAGCCCTTCGATCCGCTCCAATGGTGCCTCGGAATTGGCTGGGCTGTCATCGCCCGACATCACCACGATCGGAACACCAGGCTTGATCGCCCGTGCGGCCTCGATGACCTTGAGGCCGTGGACCCTCGGCAGATTGAGGTCGGTCAGGATGGCCGCGAAGTGCTCGGTTGCGAGCAGATCAAGCGCGGCCTGTCCGTCGGAACAGGTAATGACGGTGTAGCCCTGGCGGGCCAGCAACAGCTTCACCACGCTGCACACGCCCGCCTCGTCGTCCGCTACCAGCACGGTGATCATGAGGCGGCTCCCAGAGAAACGGGCTCGGTATTGCGCAGAGGTTCCCGGCGCGGTGCGCCGATGTCGAACGCGCGGGCGATGGCCTTGAGCAGCTCCGCGGCCGAGAAGGGTTTCTGCAGCGCAGCCGCCGCACCCAGTCGCGTCGCCATGCCGAGGAAATCGGGGGCACCCTGCCGGCGATCCGTGAAGGCGCAGCCGGACATGGCGATGAACGGCAGGTTCGGATTGAGCCCGACCAGTTCGCGGAGGGTCGCAATCCCATCCACGCCGGGCATGAACATGTCGATGATCACGGCATCGAAGCCGAGCGAGGAGATGAGCTGAAGTCCGGTCCGTCCATTGGGCGCCATTGCCACGTCGAAGCTCTTCCTGGTCAACAGGGCCTGCAATGCCAGACGTGTGGAATGGTCGTCGTCGATGACCAGGATTCGAGGCATGGGCCACCCGAGGTTCAGTTGAACTGAAGCACTTGGAAACGCCATCCATTACCGACCGCGCGAATCAACGCCGCTGATGAATTTTGAGGGAATCCGATCATGCCTGCTATCGGGAGTTTTACGGGAAGCGATTCACAATCAAATAGATAGGTCGGGCCGACCGCCAAAATGCACGGCGGCGTGCAGAATCCGCTTCTCATGCAGGCTAGAGTTGAATCTCGCGACTGCTGGTCTGATTCGTCGTCGCGAGCCGGCGGACAGAACGTACCTACGTGGGGGTTCCGATGACGGACAAGGCCGCTTTCAGCAGGGCAGGTGAGGAAACATCGGGCCGGCCGGCAAGCGAGGGCCTGCCGATCGCGGCGCTGAGCCACCGCGCCGGCGACCGTTCCAGGCCGCCGCGCCTGGAGAGTCTCCTGCAAAGCGGTCTTGTGCAAAGCGGATTTAGCGAGGACCGGCTCTATGCCGCCGTGGTGCAATCGGTCAGCGATCCCATTGTCACCAAGACGCTCGACGGTCGGATCACCGGCTGGAATCGCGCCGCCGAGCGGTTGTTTGGGTTCACCGCGGAAGAAGCCATCGGCCAGTCGATCGGCATCATCGTGCCCGTGGGGTTTCAGGAGGAGATCGACCGCATCCTGGAGCGCAGTGCACGAGGGGAGAGCATCGATCATTACGAGACGGTCCGCTGCACCAAGGACGGCCGGCTGCTGGACGTCTGGCTCAGCATCTCGCCGATCAGAGCGCCCTCGGGCGAGATCATCGGCGCGGCCAAGATCGTGCGCGACATCACCGAGCAGCGCTTCGCCGAGCGGAAATTCCAGCTCGCCGTGGAGGCGTGTCCGAGCGGCATCCTCATGATCGACGCCGCGGGGGCGATCGTGATGGTCAATGCGGAGCTGGAGCGGCAATTCGGCTATGACCGTTCCGAGCTGATCGGCAGCGGCGTCGACATGCTGCTGCCGCTGCGGTTGCGCGAGGCGCATGCGCGGCTCCGCCTGCAGTTCAGGGACAAACCGTCCGTCCGCGCCATGGGCGCCGGTCGCGATCTGTTCGGCCGCCGCAAGGATGGCAGTGAGTTTCCGGTCGAGATCGGCCTCAATCCGACCTCAGCGCTGAACGGCGCGATGGTGCTGGCGACCGTCGTCGACATCACGGCGCGCAAGGAGGCGGAGAAGGCCGTCGAGGCGCAGAACGAGCAGTTGCGGCGCTCGAACGCCGAGCTCGAGCAGTTCGCCTATGTTGCCTCCCACGACCTCCAGGAGCCCTTGCGGATGGTGGCGAGCTTCACCCAGCTCCTGGAGGACCGCTATGGCGACAAGCTCGACGACAAGGCGAGCACGTATATCGGCTACGCCGTCGAGGGCGCCCGCCGAATGCAGAACCTGGTCCGCGATCTCCTCGCCTATTCGCGCGTCACCTCCGCGGAGAAGAGCCTGAAGCCGGTCGACAGCGCCGCGGTCGTGGCTGCCGTGCTGCAGCGGCTCGGCGCCCTGATCAGGGAGAACGGCGCCAAGGTGAACGTGCATTCCGCTCCGCTCGTCATGAGCGACGAGCTCGAGCTCGGGCAGGTGTTCCAGAACCTGATCGGCAATGCCGTCAAGTTCCGCGCGCCGGATCGCGCGCCGGCCATCGAGATCAGTGCGGAGCGGCAGAACGGCATGTGGCAGTTCTCAGTCGCAGACAACGGCATCGGCATCGATGAAAGGTTCAGCGATCGCATTTTCCAGATGTTTCAGCGCCTGCACGAGCGTGGCAAATACGAAGGCAGCGGCATCGGGCTCGCCATCGCCAAGAAAATCGTCGAACGTCATGGAGGCAAGATATGGTTTGTCTCGGTATTGGGGCAGGGCACGACGTTTCATTTCACGCTGCCGGCCAAGGGTCAGCCTCAATGATCGGTTTGCCCGCGGAGAACGCCAGGCAACGCATTCTGCTGATCGAGGACAATCCGGCGGACGCCGATCTGACCCAGGTCGCGTTCGAGACCATCGGCGGCACGCCGGCGGAGATCGACGTGCTGGCCAATGGCGAGGAGGCGATCGATTATCTGTCCCGGCACGGGATCTATCACAACGCGGTGCCGCCACACCTCGTGCTGCTCGACCTCAATCTGCCGCGTGTCGGCGGCCTGGAGGTGCTCGCGGCGATCAAGTCGCTGGAAACAACCCGGCACATTCCAGTGGTCGTTCTGACCTCCTCGGAATCCTCCGAAGACATCGTCAGATCGTACCAGCTCGGCGCCAATTGCTATCTGACCAAGCCGTTCGGGCTCGGCGCCTATCGGGAGATGGCCCGCCGTCTCTACGAGTTCTGGCTCGAACTCGTCAAGCTGCCGCCAGGCGGTGACGACAGGCGGGAGACCGGGCCGGCGATGCAGTGAGGCGCCTATGGGATACTATGCGGGGACATTCGGCCAGGGACGCGGGATGATGCCGAAGGATCTGACCCATCGGCTGCTCGTGGTCGAGGACAATCCCGGCGATGCGTTGCTGGTCAGCGAGGCGCTGACCGAGATCACCAACTACCGGCTGTCGGTCGACGAGGTCACGAGCCTGAAGCAGGCGTCGGCGGCGCTGAAGGCGGATGCCTTTGACGGCATCATCCTCGACCTGACGCTGCCGGATTCCACCGGCATCGAGACGCTGAGTCAGGTGCGCGCCATCTCGAACGGCGAGCCGATCATCGTATTGACCGGGCTCGACGCCGGCAGCGGATTGCGGGAGGAGGCCGAGCAGCTCGGCGCGTTCGAATTCGTCAGCAAGAACGAGATGTCCCAGCTGCTGCCGCGCAGCGTGCACTGGACGCTGCGGCACAAGCGCGACGCGGTCCAGCACCGTCAGTTCGAGCGGCTGGTGACCGCGATCCCCGACGCGATCATCGTCACGGACCGCGCCGGCATCATCAGTTTCGTCAACGCCGCCGCCTTCGACCTGTTCGGCAGGCGGGGCGATGACCTGATCGGCGGTCCACTGGGCTTCACGGTCAGGCCGGGCGAGGTGTCCGAAACCGAGATCGTGCGTGACCACGAGCGCCGCTCCTGCGAGGTGCGCGTCGTCGAATGCGAATGGAACAGCGTGCCGGCGTACCTCGTGCTCGTTCGCGACATGACCGAGCAGAAACGGCTCAGCGAGCAATTGCAGCACGCCCAGAAGATGGAAGCGGTCGGGCTGATGGCCGGCGGCGTCGCGCACGACTTCAACAACCTGCTGCTGGTCATGCTGGTCTATGCCGAGATGATGCGCGACGATTGCGCCGCCGAGGATCCGAAGCGAGCCGATGTCATCGAGATATTGCATTCGATCGACCGCGCCCGCGCGCTCACCGGGCAGTTGCTGGCGTTCTCGCGCAAGCAGCCGACCTTGCCGACCGTCCTCAATCTGAGCGAGGTGGTCGCCGGCATGCACTCGATGCTCAGACGGACGTTGCCGGCGAGCATCGAGATTGTCACCCTCGCCGACAACGAGGCTTGGCCGGTCATGGCCGACAGGGGCCAGATCGAGCAGGTGCTGATGAATCTCGCCGTCAACGCGCGCGATGCGTTGAAAGGCGGCGGCCGCTTTGCGATCGAGATCGAAAACGAGGCGCTGGCGCGCACCGATCATGGATTGACGCCGGGCGACTATGTCGTCATGCGCGTCGCGGACAACGGCTCGGGAATATCGCCGGAGCATCTCGACCGCATCTTCGACCCGTTCTTCACCACCAAGGAGCGGGGCAGGGGAACGGGCCTTGGGCTCGCGACCTGCTACGGCATCGTCGCGCAGGCCGGCGGAAGGCTCTCGGTCGAGAGCACGCTCGGCGTGGGCACCAGCTTCCTCATCCAGTTGCCGCGCACGCGACGACAGGTCGGGACGCAGGTCGATGCTGAGACGGAAATGGAGGGACCGGGGGGCAACGAGACCATCCTGGTCGTCGAGGACGACCATGCGGTGATGCGTGCCACCACCGCGACCCTGAAGAAGGGCGGCTACAGGCTGCTCAGCGCTGCCAATGGCGACGAGGCGCGCCGGCTCGTGGAGCGGCAGAGCGATCACATCGATCTCGTGCTGAGCGACGTGGTGATGCCGCAACTCGGCGGACCGGAGTTCGCCGAGTTCCTGACACAGACCCGTCCCGGCGTGCCCGTGGTCTTCATGACCGGCTATTCCGACTGTCCGATCGCCAGCGAGAACGGCGACATCCGCATCGCCAACCGTCGCGCCATCATGAAACCGTTCCGGCCCGCGGAGCTGCTCTCGGTGATCCGCGAGGCGCTCGATGCCCGGCCGCAGGCTGTCGTTGCACGGAGTTGAACCCGGAGCCTATTCGATCGAGACCAGCACCACGCCCGCGCTCATCATGCCGAGCGCGCGGGCCGCGCTGATGGAGATGTCGATCACCCGGCCGCGGATGAATGGCCCCCGGTCATTGACGCGGCACTTGATGGAGTGCCCGTGGTAGGTGACGGTCACCATGCTGCCGAACGGACGGCTGCGGTGAGCGCAGGTCATCTCGCCACGAAGGCCGTGGCCGCCATAGTAGGAAGCAAGACCGCTCTCGGCATGGGCGTCGGCACAGGCCGCGGCCGCCACGGCGGTCAACAGAGAGAGCATGAAACGTCGCAACACGAGGGGACTCGCGATGATGATCCCCTGCACCCGCGCATCAAGTTCCCACGCCGGCAAAAGTTCCCGGCCTCATGCCGTTCGCTTCACCGGTTGACGCCGCTCGTTCGCATGCCCGAGTCGATGCCGTCCGAATGATCAAATCGCGTAGCTGGATCGCTCGGCCGCCTGTTTCAGGCCGGACCACTTGGCTTCCAGCGTGTTGATCGTGCCGGCGAGATTGTCCCGGCGAAGTCTCAGCGCCCGCGCCGTGGTCGGATAGGTCGGGTCCGAAACATCGCGGATTCTGGCGTTCTTCTCTTCGATCTGAAGATCGGTTTCGAGCAGTTGGAGCGAGCGCCGCAGATCGGTGATCAGCCGATCCAGCTTCGCGAGCATGGGTTCAGGTCCTGGATTCGAAGTCCCGATTTGGGATGGCAGTTGCATGCAGTTGCCTCAGGTTGGCACGGACACTCCCCGTGTCCCGTCGCTTTGGCAGGCATGGAGCAAGGCCGATGCCAGGAGATGCCAAGCCTAGGCCCAGCGCACACGACCCGCGACGATCGATCGTCGCCCGCGAACTTCCCCGTGAATTTCAGGGGTTATCGCGCCGTCGCGGCTCCTACCGCGGCGCATCATGATCCGTAGTGCGATACCGTATCGCGGCCCGCGCCGGCTGTCGTCGACTGGATATCTCTCGGGCGCCGGGCTGCGCATTGTGTGCACGTGCAGCTAATTGGCTCGTATCAGGCGTCCGTTCAACCAGAGGGCTGCCAGTCCGCTTGTTTGCCCGTTCGGTCCCACGTAGTTTCTCGCCGCGGATTGAAGTTTCCGAGTGCGTGTTTCAAGTCCCTGCACATACCCGTGGCAGAGGGTGCGAGTTTCTCGAACGTCTTTTGAATGAAAAAGATAGTTTTGGACGCCAAGCATTGGCGTGAACGTGCGAAGGATGCGGTGGCCAAGGCCGAGAGAACCTGGAATCCGCGCACCAGGGAAAAGCTTCTCCGGGCGGCGGCGCAGTACGAAGAGATCGCACGGCGCCTTGAGGAAGAGGGTTCCGATCCGCCGGAAGAACCCGAGAACGGCGATTGATCGGGCGCATCCCATGCTCGCTTTGATCGGCGTCATGGACCGCTCCACGAGCGGAGGCCCACCCAGGGAACAAAAGCAAATCACGAGAGTTGGCTGGCCACTGTTCGAGAGGGAGTAGTAGGCCATGCACCTGTCCAATCAGAGTCTGCTGATCATTCTCGTCGTCGGCATCATCGCCGGATGGTTGGCCGGGCGCGTCATGGAGGGCGGCGGCTTCGGATTGATCGGCGATCTGCTCGTCGGGCTGATCGGTGCGTTCATCGGAGACTGGCTGCTGCCGAGGCTCGGCATTCACTTCGGCGTCGGCATCGTGGCCCTCATCCTGAACGCGTTCATCGGCGCCGTCGTCCTGCTGCTGATCCTGCGTCTGCTCAACGGCGGTTTCGGCTACCGGCGCCGCTGGAGCGGCTGGTAGTCGGCGTTTCGCATCGTGCCGGCCGTCGCAGGGAATGTTTCATGCTCGGTCTGGGCGGCGGTCCGGATCGAGTGTCTTGTCCGGAGGACGGCAAGTGATTGCCGGGATCGCTTTCCGCTTCACTCATGGAGCCGCGCGGGTCTTTCACGAGCGAGCGACTGATTCGCCCGAACGGGCGGGATGAGCGCAGATGAGCAGCCGTCGCCGTTCGACGGGCCCGGAATCCGGCGGAACGACATGCGCGAAAAAGCAAGTTCGTGAGGCGCGTCAAGACGGTCGCGCGGTCCGGCGCGCCCGGCCCGGAAATCGCTATTTCTTTTTTTCGGAAATGTGTCTGTACACGCCCGTCCCGTGGCAGATGAGACCGACGTGAAGA
>NZ_JAFAVV010000165.1 GCF_019242285.1 Bradyrhizobium sp. | reverse complement strand
AACCGCGCGGAGGCTGAGAGGCTTCTCGCCGACGCGCTGAAGGTCCCCGCCGATGCCGCGGCGAAAACCTATGACGATCTCATCGTCAGGAATCCCGATACCTTCCCGCGCGACGGCCGGCTCGACCCCGCCGCGCTCAAGGAGATGGTCGCCATCATGGTGGAAGGCGAGGAGCTTTCCGCCATGCCGCAGGGCGATCTCGCCCGATACCTCGACGACAGTTTGCTGGACCCAAGGTAAATCTCTGCACCGAGGACGCGACAGGCGAAAGCGCATTGCGCCATCCAAAATCGCGATGGCGCAATAAAACGATCGCGCCCTTCGACGGCTGCGCCGGCCGCCGGCTTGACGGTATCACCCTCGTCGGCCAACGTTCGTCGTCGCGAGAGGGACCTGGCCATGCCCGTCAAAATCATCGGAATGATCGGCGTGGCGCCGCCGAGCGGCGAAGCCACCCTGCACGTGATCGAGGGCGGCTTGTCGCCGTCCTATCTTGCTGAATTCGCTCGCGCCCATGACCGGGCCGGCTTCGACCTGGTGCTGGTGGGCTATTCGTCCTCATCGGCGGAAGGTTTTCTGACCGCGCTTTATGCGGCAACGCACACAGATCGGCTCGGCTATCTCATCGCGCATCGTCCCGGGTTCGTGGCGCCAACCCTGCTCGCGCGCAAGATCGCAACGTTCGATCATTTGACCCGCGGCAGGATCGCGGTTCACATCATCACCGGCAAATCGGATGACGAGCAGCACGGCGATGGCGATTTCACCCCGAAGGACGAGCGCTATCGACGGGCGGCGGAATATCTGGAATTGATGAAACTCACCTGGTCGAACGATGAACCGTTCGATTTCGCGGGAAACTTCTATCGGGTCGAAGGCGCACATTCCGACGTGCGCCCGCTGCAGCAGCCGCATCCTCCGTTGTTCTTCGGCGGCGCTTCGCCCGGCGCCCTCGAGATGGGCGCGAGACTGTGCGACGTCTATGCGATCTATGCCGAGCCGCTGGCCTCGACGCGCGACCGCGTCGCGCAGTTCCGCACGCAGGCGGCGGCATTCGGACGGATGCCGAGGTTCAACGTCTCGGTTCGTCCCATCGTCGCCGACACCGAGAAGGCCGCGTGGGAGAAGGCAGATCGCATTCTCGGAGCAATGAACGCGGCGAAGGGATGGCGGCGACAGGAAGAGGCAACCGGCCCGATCGACAATGCCGGCAAGCGGCTGATGGGGTTCGCTCTGGAGCGCGATATTCATGACGAGCGTCTGTGGATGCCGATTGCGAAGGCGACCGGAGCGCTCGGCAACACCTCTTGTCTCGTCGGCACGCCCGAACAGGTCGCCGAGTCGATCCTCAACTACTACCGGCTGGGGATCGGCTCGTTCCTGATCCGCGGCTTCGATCCGATGAATGATGCCACGGAATTCGGCAGAGAGCTCATCCCGCGCATCAAGGCGGGCGCCGCCGCGATCGATGCCATGAAGGCTAGAGCGGCGACCGCTTCAGGCCTGGCACCAGCGCAGCGAGCCGGTCCTTGATCAGAGTGGCGCGCCGTGGCGGCCCACCCGCGGGCGGACTATGATCGGCATCGGCGCTCTGCTTCGGATTGCGGTCGACCGCGAGCGTCAACAGGGCGACATAGCGCTCGCGCTCCTCCTTGACTGCGCAATAGGCCTGGTGCTCGGGGTCGGCGCCTGCAGCGACGCGGTCGTTGACGTTCATGACGTAGCGCTGCTTCGTCCGCCCCTGCGCGTAGTCGGGCACGTTGGTGTAGATGAACTCGTTCAGCGCCTCCGGAAAGAAGGTCTGTCCGGTCAGCACGGTGCGCTCGTCGAGATAGATCTTGAAATGGATGTGCGTGGCGCGCCCCGCATACCAGCCGGGATAGATGGTCTTGAACTCGGCCCAGCCGGTGGCATCGGCGGGCTGAGTGCCGCGCAGAAACGTCTTGCTTGACGTGTCGATATTGTGGCCGTCGCCCTGGCCGGGAAAGGCCGAATAGATGCCCCGTGCGTCGCACTGCCAGATGTCGACCCGCGCGCCCGTAATCGGCGTGCAGGGGCCAGCCTCGATCACGCGCAGCCGCAAGGCCAGCGGCACGCCGGGCCTGCCCTCGACGATGTCGGAGCGGACCAGCTTCGGATCGATATAATACGGCCCTTCCTCGGACTGCGGCGTCAGGATGCAGGCATTGTCGATGCTGCTTGCGGGAGCGTCCGCGGCTGCGCGCGCGTGGCGGGCGGGCAGCAGGATGGCGGCGCTCCCGGAAACGAGCCCGAGGAAGCCGCGGCGGGTTGCTGGGTTCACGAAAGCCTCCCGTGATCGAGCCTTCCGCAGCCAATCACCGCGGGATGGCAACAATCAGACCGGCGGCTTCTCGCGGTGGCGTTCCGACAGCGTGAAGATTTCTACGCCAGTCGTGGTCACGCCGACCGAATGCTCGAACTGCGCCGACAGCGAGCGGTCGCGGGTCACCGCGGTCCAGCCGTCGGACAGGATCTTCACATGCGGCTTGCCGAGATTGATCATCGGCTCGATGGTGAAGAACATGCCGGGTTTGAGCGGCACGCCTTCGCCCGGCCGGCCGATATGGATGATGTTCGGCTCGTCGTGGAACAGCCGTCCGAGGCCGTGGCCGCAGAAGTCGCGCACCACGCTCATGCCCTGCGGCTCGACGAAGCTCTGGATGGCGTAGCCGATGTCGCCGGTGGTGGCGCCGGACTTCACCGCGGCGATGCCGCGCATCATCGCCTCATAGGTGACCTCGATCAGCCGCTCGGCGCGACGCGCGATCGGGCCGATCGCGTACATCCGGCTCGAATCGCCGTACCAGCCGTCGACGATGAAGGTGACGTCGACATTGACGATGTCGCCTTCCTTCAGCGCGCGGTCGCCCGGCATGCCGTGGCAGACCACATGGTTGATCGAGGTGCAGGTGGAGTAGCGGTAACCGCGATACATCAGCGTCGCCGGGAAGGCGCCATGGCCGAAGGCGAAGTCGCGGACGAAGTCGTCGATCCGCGAGGTCGGAACGCCCGCTTTGACGACGTCGGTCAATTCATCGAGGCATTTCGACACCAGTTGCCCCGCCTTGCGCATGCCGGCAAAGCCGCTTGCGCCGTGCAGCTTGATCTGTCCGGTCTTGCGCAAAGAGGTATCGGTGGCTTCGATATAGCTCATGGGTCCGTCGACATCGCTGATTGTCACGTCAATGTAATGATTGTCGCCGCCTGCGGCAAGCCGACCCTGGTTGTTCCGGGCCAATGCGGGTCAACTGGAGGCCTCGACGACGGTCTCCACCGGCAGCGCGCCGCCGCGGACGCGGAGTTCGCGCACCGGATAGGGCACATGGATGCCCTCGCGCCGGAAAGCGTCCCAGAGCGAGAGCATCACCTCGCTCTTGACCAAGTCCATGTCGCCGGGATCGGCGACCCAGAAGGTGAGCGAGAACTTCATGCCGGTCTCGGCGAACTCGGTCAGCAGGCAGTTTGGCGGCTTGCTCTTCAGCGCGCGGTCGGCTGCGGCGGCGGTTGTGGTCGCGAGCTGGCAGACCAGCCGCGGATCGGCCTCGTAATTCGTGGCGAAGACGACCTTCACCAGCGTGTTCTTGTCGGTATAGGTCCAGTTGGTGACCTTTTGCGTCACCAGGTCCTCGTTGGGGATCAGGAACTCGCGGCCGTCGCCGGCGGCGACCGAGATGTAGCGCGTCTTCATCGCGCTGATGCGCCCCGAATTGTCGCCGACGGTGATGAGATCGCCGGGCTTCACCGACTTGTCGACCAAAAGGATGATGCCGCTGATGAAGTTCGCGACGATCTTCTGCAGCCCGAAACCGATGCCGACGCCGGCGGCGCCGGAAAAGATCGCCAGCGCCGACAAATTGATGCCGACCGCGCCCATGGCGATGACGACGGCGAGGATGATGAGGCCAAGCCGGATCATCTTGACCAGCAGCACCTGGATCGACGGCGTCAGGTCGGCGGACTGGATGATCCGGCTCTCGGCGAAATTGCTGAAAATGTTGCTCAGCCACAGCGCGAAGACCAGGATCGCGGCGAAATTGATCAGCACCAGCGGCGTGAACCGCAGGCCGCCGAGCGTGAGGGAGACGGAGTCGAGCGCGTCCATCGCCGGCTGCAGCTTGTCGAGGATGCTCAAGGCCGCGATCAACCAGGCCGTGATCGACACCGCTCGGACGATGAAGCCGTTGCTGATCCCCGAGGTCACCAGGCGAATGGCGAGCCAGGCCAGCGCGAGCCTGGCGGCGATGGCCAGCAGGTAGCTGCGGCTGGGCCAGGTCAGGCCGGTCATGATCAGCCGCGCAAGGCCGGTCTCGGCGGCGAACACCGCCACGCCGGCGCTGCCGACCAGCGTGCGCACGAACAGCCGCAGCGGCGCGGGCCAGCGGACCCCGACGGATCCGAGGTCGGTGTGCGCGCCGACGGCGAGGCTGATGCCGAAGCCGACGCCGGCCGCGGCGAGGATCAGCCCGAGCTGCAGATAGAACCAGGGCGAGGCGACCTCCGCGCCCAACGAGCGCGCCACGGTGTGCAGGAATTCCAGGATGTCGTGCAGGTCGATGTCCATGGGCGGGATTCTCGAGCTGACCAAAAGGCCGTGGCGGGAATTGGCTGGAATCGCCGGGGCGACCTTCATGACGGCGGGTGTCCGTCATTGCCGGCCGCGGGCGAAGCGGGCGAGGGCTATGAATATACCGGTTTCGGATGAACGCCAGAAATCGGTTGGCGTCGAAGTGTGGCGACGATATGGATGCAAATCCAGCAGTTTACGGTGATTGTCCACCTCATGACCTCGCTCGACCAGGTCAGCATAGCCATCTTGCTTGGGGCGGCCCTCGTCATGGCCGGCATCCTGTCGAGCCTGCTTGCGCTCCGCTTCGGCGCGCCCTTGCTGCTGGCGTTCCTGGGAATCGGCATGCTGGCCGGCGATTCCGGCCCCGGTCAGCTCGAGTTCAGCGACGTGCGCAGCACCTATCTCGTCGGCTCGGTGGCGCTGGCGCTGATTCTGTTCGACGGTGGCTTGCGAACCCGGTTTCAGAGCATCCGGGCGGTGCTCGCGCCCTCGATGGCGCTGGCGACCATCGGCGTGCTGCTGACCTCGCTAGTGGTGGCGCCGGTCGCGAAATACGCGCTCGACCTGAACTGGACCGAGGCGCTCCTGGTCGGCGCGGTGGTGGCCTCGACCGACGCGGCCGCCGTGTTCCTGCTGGTGCATACGCAGGGCCTGCGGCTGCGGTCCCGCGTCGGCGCGACGCTGGAGGCGGAATCCGGCAGCAATGATCCGTTCGCGGTGTTCCTCACCTTGATGCTGGTCGAGTTCATCTCGGTCGGGCACAGCTCCGTGGGGCATGTCGCGATGGAGCTCGGCCGCGAGGCCGTGCTCGGGGTGATCTTCGGCGTGGTCGGGGGGCGGGTGGTGGTGCTCGCGCTCAATCGCGTCGCTTTGCCGCAGGGCCTGCATGCGCCGTTCGTCGGCACCACGGCGCTGGTGGTGTTCGGCGCCGCCCAGATCGCGCATGCCTCGGGGTTCCTCGCGGTCTACATTGCCGGCATCATCGTCGGCAACCAGCCGACCCGTGCGCATAATTCCGTGGTGACGTTCCTCGATGCCGCGACCTGGCTGGCGCAGATCGTGATGTTCGTGCTGCTCGGGCTATTGGTCTCGCCGCACCGGCTCGGCGCCAGCATCGGGCCCGCCATGGTCGTGGCGCTGGTGTTGATGCTGGTCGCCCGGCCGTTGGCGGTGTTTCTCTGCCTTGCCCCGTTCCGCTTCAACTGGCGGGAGAAGGTGTTCATCGCCTGGACCGGCCTGCGCGGCGCGGTCGCGATCTTCCTGGCGTCGATTCCGATGCTCGTCGGGTTGTCGAAAGCCTATCTGTATTTCGACGTCGCCTTCGTCGTCGTCATCATCTCACTGCTGCTGCAGGGCTGGACGCTCGCCGCCGCGGCCAGGCGCCTGCATGTGGCGCTGCCTCGTTCCGAGCGCGGCCCGCGCCGCGTCGAGCTCGATCTCCCCGGCCAGCTCGAGCAGGAGCTGGTCGGCTACCCCGTGCGGTCGAAGAGCCTGTTCTTCCGCCGCGGCCTGATCCCGTCCTGGTCGAAGCCGACGCTGGTGATCCGCAACCAGAACATCCTCTCGCCGGCCGAGGCCGAGCCGATCGCGCCGGGCGACTACATCTATCTACTGGCGCCGCCGCAGCGCGCCGAGGCGCTCGACCGCTTCTTCGTCGACATGCCGCCGTCGACCGCGCCCGATCCGCATCTGCTCGGCGACTTCGTCGTGTCCGGCGAGCACACGCTGTCGGAGCTCGCCGAGGTCTACGGGATCACGGTGTCGGAGGAGCAGGCCAAGCTCACTCTGTCGGACTATTTCGACGTGCATCTCGACCACGCGCCCAAGGAGGGCGACACGCTCGCGCTCGACTCGATCGTGCTGGTGGCGCGCTCGATCGGCGGCGGCCGGGTCAGCGTAGTCGGCCTGCGGCTGCCGGAGGAGGAAGAGAAAACCGTGCCGCCGACCCGCATGCAATCGTTCAAGAGCAAGCTCGCCGAGTTCTGGACCTCGGTGGCCGAATCCTGACGGGACGCGCCCACCCCCCGTCAACCGCTGAATCGCTTGACGAGCTTTGAGGACTTGGCGCTGCCGAGCTGCTTGTCGGTCAGGTCCTTTCCCATGCCCAATCCTTCCGTCATGAGATTGTTGACCAGCGCCGCCGCCTGCTTCTCGTTCTGGTAGTCGATCTGGACGTGATCCAGGCTCATCAGATGGCCGAGCTCATGGGCCCAGGCCCGTCCGTTGGAATCGACGTTGCCGTACCACTGCACGAAGCTGGCGGGCTCGGGATTGCTGTCGACATAGGAGCACCCGCCGGCCTTGAGATTCTCGATCGGATTGACGAGGTAGATGTGAACGAGGTTCTCCGGCTGGTGCCGCAGGCTGAGGACGTCGAGCAGGTCGCGATCGCGGCTGCGTGCGCTCTTGGCCATGTCGAGCGGCCTGTCCATGACGAAATCATTGATCACGAACGCAACATCCGCCTTGGCCCAGGTCGCGTTGACCACGTTCAGGGCCGCCTTGGCCGCGTCGGTGGTCCATTTCTGCGCCTCCACGGCGCCCTTCTCGGCAAACGGCGTAATGTAGACCTTGAGCGGAATGGAAGACATCGACGCCTCCGACGTTCACTCGAACCGGTCCCGTGGATCATGACCTCTTCCTCGGCAAAGGACGAAAGCTCCATCACACGGCCAAGCGGCAACGCCGTAGCGACATCGTCCCTTCCATGTCCATGGCTGCAAGCGACAAAGATGCAGTCTTCAGCGACACCATCGCGGTTCGCCGGCCCGCGACTGGCCGCTGCGCTCAGGAAATCTCGTAGATCGACACCTTGTCGGCGATGCCGCTCAAGGTCACGGATCGGGGCGCCGGCTTCAGCCCGTTGCTCTCGAGCAAGGCCCTGGCCTCCGCGTTCTCGACCACCTGTTCCGTCACCACGATCGAGCGCGAGCCGGCGATGCCCTGGACGCGCGAGGCGATGTTCACGGTCTGGCCGAAATAGTCCTGCTGCGCGTTGAGCGTGACCGCAAGGCACGATCCCTCGTGGATGCCCATCTTCAGATGCAGGCTCTGGTGCTGACGCTCGGCGCCGAGATCGCTCATCGCCTCGCGCATGCGCAGCGCCGCGGCGATGGCGCGATCGGGCGTCTCGAAGGTCGCCATGATGGCGTCTCCGATGGTTTTCACGACGGCGCCCCTTTCGGAGGCGATGATCTCCTGCAGCAGCCTGAAATGCTCGTTGACGAGGTCGAAGGCGACGAGGTCGCCGACCCGCTCGTAGAGCGCGGTGGAGTCCTTGAGATCGCTGAACAGGAAGGTCAGGCTCAGGATCTTGAGGCGCTGGCCGATCGCGAGCGTGTCGGTGCGATGGATGTCGCGGAAGGTCTGGTTGGTGAGCAGGCGCTTGGCCGTGAGAACGGGCTTGCGCTGCTTCAGAAGATCGTCCAGCGCCTGGTTCATCACCCACACCGTCGGCAGCACGCGGCTCTCGGTGCGGTTTTCGAACGCTATCCGCAACGAGCCCGGACGCAAGGTGACCGCTTCGACCGGAACCTGCAGCTTGTTGAAGATCATGGACAGGCTCTGCCGCTCAGCCGTCTCCTCGCCGCCGACCTCGATGAACTGGGCCGTGTGCGTCACCGGGTCGAATACGATCAGCGTGCCTTTCGGCAGGTGCAGCGACAGGATGGCCCTTTCACCAGCAGGCAGGTCGATGGTCTCGAGCGTGACCTCGCGCCACAGCCTGTCCAGGTCGGCCGGCAGCTCGATGGCCGAGCTCCAGAAGATCTGGCGATAATATTCGGTGATGGACAGCTCGTCCGGGCTGTGCGCCGCGATCTTGCGCAGGCGCGGGCTCACAGTGAAGGTCACCTCGACCAGGTCGTCGAGCGTCGTCTCATAGCCCGCGGCGCAGAACGCGCAGTTGTACTGGGAGCGGTCCAGCGTCTTCAGGCTCTTGTTCGCGGAGAGCACGCCGGCGCAGCTTGGGCATGTGACGCTCCAGGTCATCTCGAACAGGCCGAGTCCGACCGCGTTCAAGAGCGCCGCGATCAGCCGCTCCTCGCCAATACCTTTCCTGGCCGCGAGATCGAGCGCGTTGATCTTGTTCAAGGCCTGATCCGGGGCGTCCCGCACCAGGCGTTCGAGCATATCCACCACGCCGCCATCCGAAGACTGGCGCAGGGCTGCAAACAGGGCGTCCGCTTCATTCATGCCGCTATGATACACCAAACAAGACTCCGCTGTCATCGCCCGGCTTGACCGGGCGACGACGGCGGAAGGTGGCGATGGCCTATTGATCGCCAGTCCCCGCATCGTCCGGGCCGGCAGTCTAGACCCTGGCAAGGTTCCACGCGGCGGGGCCAAATGAAATTGGCAAGTGAACTGGAAAGAGTCGATAAGGCTCGAAGGCGGATGTCTTATGAGGTGGCACTTTGCTAACGATCGCGTGAGACGGCCATGCCCTGGAGGCGCGACGGCATGGCGCAGCGATCATCCTGCGCCGTTCGCGCAAGCGTGATGCAGACGCGACGAGCTTTCGTCGGCGCAACGCCCATATGGCTCTTGTTCAGAAATTCTTCAGGAAACGCCTCCCCAGAGCAGCCCTCACAGCCAGCGCTCCGCACGAACATTGGTACGGAGAACGACTATGACTGGCTTCAAGACTGTTGTCGCCGCCGCGCTGGTGTCGCTGGCGGGAGCATCCGCTGCGAACGCGCAGCTTCCGGAATGGGCGGCCTCGCACCCCGGTGCATTTCAGTCGCAATATCCCGACCGCGATGTCCTCAACGGAGGCGCGCTGACACCCGCCGGCCGAATGGGCCTGGAGCGGCCCGGCGGCGCGGCTCCTGTCTTTGGTCTGGACAGCGTCTACCGGGCGGAGGGCGCCGTCGCATCATCCCGCTTGCCGCGCCATCGTTCCTACGAACCCGGCTCTCACGCCTTCCGTGGTCATGATGTCCGCAGCCATTTCCGTGAGTGATGCGAGCAGCAGCGCGCCGGCCGGCCGGCGTGTGACGTGTGCCGCCGCCATGTCGGCTCGCAGGCATCGTCTTCGTCGCGGTGTTCGAGTGCCTTGGGCGCGGCACGCTGCGTCGCGAGCAAATTCATCTTCCCTTCAATGCTGCGCAACGCATACGTTTGCAATCATACAAGTTGGCGGCTATAGCCGGCCGGCGGCGCTGCAAGGATGCTGCAAGGATGCTGCAAGGATCATGAACGGCCTTGATGGCCTTCTGCGGACCACGCCGGCCTTTCAAGGCAAGATGCGCGAGTTCGGCCGGGATTGCCGCTCCCGCCGACGAGGCCGAAACTTGCTGTGTCCGCCGGAACTTCTCATCGAACGGTCGTCCGCCTCGACCGAGATGCGGCGTGGGCATCGGACACGGTCCCGTGATGGCCATGAATCGACTCCTCGAACTCTGCCGCAACTGATACGTTGATCGTCATCACCGGCAACGGTCCTCCGTAGGCGCCGGTGGCTGAGAGACCGATCGCGCTCCCGCCTGCAAGGCAAGGGAGCGCGCGATGGCAAATCGCCCACGGTTTTGTCGACCATCAACCACTGATACAGAGAATTTGGAGGAGGTGCGTCTCAAGCTCAAGGAGGCGTGCGAGGTCTTGAAGCAGCCAGTGCCGGATACGTTTCTAGGCCGCAAGACTCGCGAGCCCTTTCCCGAAAAAGAAGCTGACTAATCGATATGCTGGGAACCCTTGGCCAGTGCCAGGATTATTGCGGTCATGATTGATCCCCTGTTCGCCCGCGCCCAGCTTGCAATCGAAGAGAGCCGTCAGCTCCAACTCGGCAAGCGCGCTCTGCGGGCGGAGCGTGAGTGCAAACGCGAGCAGCTTCGTTCGGCGATATTTGAAAGCGCCATGGCCCGGTCGAAGAGCAAAGCTCACCGCGACGGCCGGAGACGAGATGCCCTCTCTCTCCATTCAAGGAACTTGCTTTATTGACATAGGTTCGACCGTTCGCTGCGCCGAAGGATCCTAGGTCATATCGCCTGCTGACCGAGAGCTAGAGCGTCATCTTCCAGTTCCGCCTGGAATGCCGGCGCGCCGGCAATGAGCTGGCCAGTGCGCCGCTTGGCCGTTCATACGTGCTGTTGGCGAGATCGTACGAACGTCCCGGACGGCCGGCACCAAGTTTGGCACCCCGAGCCGCGAAGAGGTTTCGAAATCAGAAGGGGCTGTGATACAGTTGGTTCATCATCGGTAACGGTCCACCCGTAGGCGCCGGTGGCTGAGAGACCGAGCGTGCTCCCGCCTGCTGAGGAAGGGAGCGCCTGATGTTCAAGTCCAATGCTTTGCTAAATCGCGATTCGGGTCTGTCAAAGGTGCTGGCTGAAACCCGTGAGCTCGTGCGGCAGGCTTCGCAACTGCTGCGTCAGCCGGCAGTGGACACGTTCCTGGGACGTAAGACTCAGGAGCCATTTCCCGAACACAAGAAGAATTGACCTGGAAATTCTGCAATCTCTGCGGTCATCCGACACTTCGGGTGGTTGATCCCGGCTTGCAATCGCGGAAAGCGGGATCGAAGCGGAAGCTTCATGGGTCACGTCTTTGAAACGCCATGCAGCGATCGGGGATCAGGACGGTCGCGACAACAGAAAAAGGCGTGCCATCGTGTGCGACAGATGTGTGCGGATCGACCAAAGGATCGAGCACTACCGCCAAATCGCTCGTTTTGTCAGCGATCAACCGACACTCGATGGCATCGAACGCCTTGTCGAAAAATATAAGGCGCACAAGAAGGCGCTTCACTCCGACGATGGCGACGCCGGGACGGCTCGTTAGGGCGATGCAACGGCAATATGTTCGTGCTGACCAGCCGTCGGGCAGGGCCATGGATGATACGGCACGGGGCAGAAATGGACCGGGATCGGTCGGCTGAATGCCGCCAGCTCTCGCTTCATGCTTCTTCGCCCGCAACTCGCGATTCCCACCTTGGAATGGCAGATTCGTAACGACCGCATGGCGGACGATAGGGAGCTTTTGGGCTCTCTGGAACGGCACGACGATCGGGACACTGGTTGAGGTGCGGGTTGCGCGAACCGCTTCCGGACACGTTTCCGACCTCCACAGCATGACCATTCGCCTGCCGACCTGCGCTTTTTGCGAGGTCGCAAAATACCGGCAAATGTCAGCGCGTGCATTTGTCGCTCCCCGAAGTGAACCGGCTCACAGACGTCGCCGCACGACGTGCTAGGGCGTTTTCGAGCGAAGTGGATACCGGTTCGCGCGAAGAAAACACGTCAAAACAAAGGAGCTAGAGCTTCCGTACCGATTCCATCGGAACGGCGGGCGGTCAGATTTTCAGCAGGGAGTATTGGCAATGGCACACTCCACTCGATTGATCCTCCGCGGCGTGCAGGGCAGGGTACGCCACAATCAAAACTTTGCTCCAATCCGCCAGAACTCGGCGGTCATCATCACCGCATGCCAATTTCACTTCGCCGGTGGAATTTTCGGCGCTGCGGGCAGGCCATTTCTGGGCGACGCAAATGTCTTCGTCACCAATATCGGTCCACACGATTCTGAGGGTGGAGGCGGCGGGGTCGAGTTTCATATCCACGCTGAGTCGCCCACCCCGATCGATGTCATGGTGACGATTACGGTCCTGGAGGACGTGGAAAACACCACGGTGCTGTGAAGCCGGCTCTTGGAGTTCAATGACGTTCATTCAATCGGGGGCGATCGCGTGACATCCAATCCCTGGCTCGACATATTGAGCTTGATCAACGGCTTTCAGATCACGCAGGCCATCCGCGTCGCCGCAACACTTTGCGTCGCCGATCATCTGAGGGACGGACCGCGTTCGGCTGACGAGCTCGCTTCTCTGACGCACAGCAACGCAGATGCTCTCTACAGGCTTCTGCGCGCGCTCGCTGCGGTCGGTGTCTTCCGGGAGATCGCGGATCGCAGGTTCGTGCTCACCCCGATGAGCGATTGCCTGCGCAGCGATTCCAGCACGCCGATCGGGAGCTGGGCGGAACATGTCGGCAATCCCTATTTCTGGCAGGCATGGGGCCACCTGTTGCACAGTGTCCGAACCGGCGAGAACGCATTTCAGGATCTGCATGGCATCGACGTCTGGCAGTACCGGGCCGAGCATGCCGAAGCGAACGCGATATTCAACCGCGCCATGACCAACATGTCGCGCGGCGGCAGCGAAGCCGTGCTTTCCGCCTATGACTTCTCGGGCTTCGCCCACATCGTGGACGTGGGAGGAGGGCAGGGAGCCTTGCTGGCCGCGATCCTGAGTGCTTGCCCGCAAGCCCGCGGCACGCTGTTTGATCAGCCACGGGTGGTGGAAGGCGCAGAGGCAAATCTGAGAGAGCGTGGCGTGATCAGCCGCTGCAACATCGTGGGCGGAAGCTTCTTCGATTCCGTGCCGGAAGGCGGCGATGCCTATCTCATGCGTTATGTCATCCACGATTGGGAGGACCGCGAAGCGATCGCGATCCTGAAGGTATGTCGCCGCGCCATGCGCGAGCCCGCCAGGCTGCTTCTCATCGAGCGGACCGTCGCGCCGCCGAACGAGATTCCGGCAACGAAGTTCAGCGACCTCAACATGCTGGTCGTGCCGGGCGGACGAGAGCGGACACGCGACGAGTTCGCCAGCCTGTTCGAGGCGTCCGGCTTCGCGCTGACACGGGTCGCGCCGGCCGGCATGACGAATGTGATGGAGGCCTGCCTGCGCTGAGCGCGCGATGCGGCACCGAAGAAGCTGCCTTCATCATCGCCAGACGCCGCAGAAGCAGGTTCGCAGCCGGGTCCATTTGGCCTGAGGCTCGGCCCTCTCTCGACAAAGTGATAAGATTACGATCGTCATTCCATTGAACGAGCAAGTGACGCTATTATTTCGACGTCAACGACATTTCGTAGTTGGCGGTTGGCAGACGCTGTCTGCGTCAACGGTCCCGCGTCATCCGCGACTCGGCGGCAGCGTCCAAATGAAGGGCGTTCCTGCGCCGCGATGAAGAGGGCCAGGTCCGATCGCGTCGAACAAGGAGTCCACATCATGTCCACGATTCGTCTCCACCGGACGACCACCCTGACGCCCGCGCAATACGTGGCCGGGCTCACCGACTTCGGGCCCGGTCGTTCGAAGCTCTTTGGCAATAGTGCCGACGAGTACCTCAAGGTGCACCAGCTCAGCCGCTCGGAGGCCGACGTCACGGAAGGCTCGGGGGGTGTCTGGGAGCGTCTGCATTACGACTGGTCCGATCCCAACCTCGTCGTCCTGACGACGACCGATTCCAACGTGTGGGGAGGTGCATCGGGGCACACTTACACTTTCAGGCGTCAACCCGATGGCACGACCGACATCGAGGTGATCGTTGTCCGGGACGGCAAGAACTTGAAGGGACGGGTGCTCGGTGTCGTTCTCGGGACCATCGGCAAGAGCGTGCTGAAAAGGGCCTTTGAAGACTCGGTCAAAGCCATCGAGGCGCGAACCAACTCGGTGTATCGCGCGAGCGACTCAGCAAGCCGGTCCGCGGCATAGCATCGGCTGCCGCGGTCGATTTCGCCGGTGGCAGGTTCGCCATCGGCGGGATCGCAAGCCGCCTGCTATCAGGGGTGCATCCGCCCCGGTGCCATGGCATTCGGGAAGGCGGCCCATGACCGCAACCGGAAATCGGCGTTCGGCTACTGCGATGTTTAGGCCACGAATTGAAAACGCCGTTTTTCGGACCGAGCTTTGGCTCTGAGCCGAAGCGAAGAACGTGACCGTCCGGATCTTCTATCCGAAACTCATAGGCCCAATGGAAATTTTGCGGCGGGGACGCCGTGGGAGTTGGCGGGCCGGGGCCAAATCTTCCGGCTCTGGCCCAGGAGCGAAGTCGGGACCAGTTCCGAAATCGTTCTGGCGATTGGGCGAGACCGGAAGTGTTTTGTCCCGGCCCGCCCGTTCGGGTCCGCCGCAGCGATTTTCAGACGACCCGATGCGGTGAAGCGTCGAGAAGTTCGTTGAAACCCTGCAGACAAAGTCGAGAAGCGTTTCAGCTTGGCTGCGCTGCATAGTGCGGAAGTGGGTGTCGAAAACAAGGCCGTCAACGCGGGAAAACATTGGCTGACCTACAAGGACCCAAGTCAGACTTCAAAACTCCTCGCGTTCATTTTGCGTGCTCGCATTTTGCATGCTGACAATTGCGATCACTGTCTCTAACCTTGGCCAGGAATTGGGTGCCTCTCATGACAAGTGTGTGACGGGCGTTCTTTGACGAGAGGGAACAATGCGAAGGTTCTGGCTTTCCAGCGTCCAGACTCAGCAGCGAGAGCCACATCTCGGCGACCGCAGAGGGGAAAAGTAGATGGCGGCAGATGCACACCATGTCGGCGCAGTAATCGACAGCGATTCCGCTCACCGTCGACGGCCAGGAGGAGGCGTTCTCGTCTTCGTGCCCGGATTCGTCTATATCCTGATCCTGTTCATCATCGGGCGGTTTGCCTTTCCCGATCCGCGAGCAACTCTCTTCGATATTTCAGGGTACCAACTCTCATGGGCGGAGGTGCTCTTGCTCGCCGCTGCCATCGTGGCAATGGCCGAGCAGGTCAAGGTGGCCAAACCCGGCATCAACAACACCACCGAAGTTCTTCTCATGGGAGCGACCGCAATCATTCAGATCGTGCTCTTCGCTCTCAGCGCTGCCAAAGTGCCAATTCTGAGCATTTTCAACAACACCGAATTCTTCCTGCTCACCTTGATCAACCTCGCGCAAACCGCGGTGGCGTATCAGATCAACTCCGCCACGTTGATGCGGACGATTTCCTCGTCGTAGACCTCAAGACCGCGAAAGTGCTCGGTCCCTCCATGCCGCGGATGCCAGGAAACGGTTGTCGCAGGATTTTGCGCAGGGAGAGGAAATGGCGCGAAGCGCGAGCGTTCCGGCAGCTTGATCGGAAGCAGGGGCGAACCAGGTTGAATGGGGTCGGCTTGCTCGGCCGGGATGTCGGGCCCGCGGGAAAAATCGCGTGTGCGAAAGTGCCGATTTCATGAGGCCATTCAACGCGATTTGGGAATTCGGAATCGCCGTCTAATATTTTTCTTTCTTTTTTACCGAAATTGATGCTATCATTGCGCATCCCGCCTCGATTCGGGGGGCGTATCGCGATCGTCACGAGACGCGAGGCGGGGATGCGGTGGACGCGTGGCTTCGCAAGACGAGCGAGGCCGGCGCGGACGGCGAAATCGTGTGGTCCTGGCATCGCGACGCTGATGCCAAGTCTTTCGGCAAGTTCTTTCGGACGATACGAAAGGCGAGGGTGGCAAAAGAGCCCGTTCACCCGGGAGAGCACGTATAAGCGTTAAAACCATCGCGCGGGGAATGCCGGGATGTCTCGGCTGAACCTGTGGTGACTGCCGCCTGCGTTCTTGTTGCAGGCGGGCCATGGGCGAGGCCAGCGCCCGGCATTCCCTGCGCCCTCGTTCCTTCGGGGGTCACGATATCGCATCAACTCGGGGCGCGCGCGCCGCCTGCGAGCGCGAAGCCATGTCCGGGCGCCTGCCATATCGGCTGTTGAGGCGCATGCCGACTGCCTTCATAATCGCACCCGGAAACGCAGAAGGAAGCCTGATCCATGCCCGCTCCGTCCGACGACCAGTTCGGCTTCGCGCCCGACCACGACGCACCCGTTCCCTACAGGCAGCGGACCCGCGACTACTATATCGCGATCGGCTACACGACGCCGTATCGCTGGGCGCACTACGTCGAGGCGCCGTTCCGGCCGCTGCGAAAGCCCCTGGCGCAATCGCGCGTGACCATCATCACGACTGCGGCGCCCTATGATCCGGCCAAGGGCGACCAGGGGCCCAGCGCGGCCTATAATGGCGGTGCCAAGTTCTACCAGGTCTATGACGGCGACACCGGCAAGCCGCACGATCTGCGCATCTCGCATATCGGCTACGACCGCAAGCACACCTCTGCCACCGACAGCGGCACCTGGTTTCCGCTGCCGCAGCTTTTGAAGGCGCAGGCGAGGGGACGGATCGGTGAGGTCGCACCGCGCTTCTTCGGCGCGCCGACCAATCGCAGCCACCGCGTCACCATCGACATCGATGCGCCGGAGATCCTGGCCCGCTGCCGTGCCGACCAGGTCGATGCCGCCGTGCTGGTGCCGAACTGCCCGGTGTGCCACCAGACCACGGCGCTGGTGGCCCGTCATCTCGAAGCCAACGGCGTTCCCACCGTGCTGATGGGCTGCGCCAAGGACATCGTCGAGCACGCCGCCGTGCCGCGCTTCCTGTTTTCCGACTTCCCGCTCGGCAACTCCGCCGGCAAGCCGCATGACGAGGATTCGCAGGCGCTGACGCTCGAACTGGCGCTCGGCCTCTTGGAAAGCGCGACCGGCGCGCGGACCACCATGCAGTCGCCATTGCGCTGGAGCGAGGACGCCTCCTGGAAGCTCGACTACAACAACGTCGCGCAGATGAGCGCAGACGAGCTGGCGCGGCGCCGCGCCGAGTTCGACCGGCAGAAGGAGATCGCCCGCGGCAACCGCGCCGCGTGACGCTTATACCTTCTCCCCTTGTGGGAGAAGGTGGCGCGAAACGCCGGATGAGGGGTTGTCTCACGAGTCGGACTCGCGGAGACAGACCCCTCACCCGGATCGCATCTGACGATGCAATCCTTCGGCGCTGGCGCAGCTCAATTCTCTCTGACAACAGCAGCAATGGTGGGAGGATACGAAGTGACCCGACCGTTCGAAGGTGTGAAGATTCTCGACTTCACCCAGGTGCTGGCCGGTCCCTATGCGAGCTATCAGCTCGCGCTGCTCGGCGCCGACGTCATCAAGGTGGAGCGGCGCGAGGGCGAGGACATGCGCCGCACGCCGCTCAACAAGGAATGGGCCGAGCGCGGTCTTGCGCCGGGCTGGCAGGCGATCAACGGCGGCAAGCGCAGCCTGACGCTGGACCTGCAGAAGCCCGAGGCGATCGAGATCGTCAAACGCCTGGTCGCGAAGGCCGACGTGGTGATGGAAAACTTTCGGCCCGGCATCATGGACAAGCTCGGCATCGGCTACGAGGCGCTGTCGAAGGTCAACCCGCGGCTGATCTTCTGCAGCATCAGCGGTTTCGGCCAGACCGGACCTGAGCGATCCGGCGCTGGCTATGACGGCAAGATCCAGGCGCTGTCGGGCATCATGGCGATCACCGGTCACGAGGCCACCGGTCCGACACGTGCCGGCTTTGCCGTGTGCGACGTGCTGTCTGGCGCGACTGCGGCCTTTGCCGTCTCCAGCGCGCTGTTCCAGCGAACCCACACCGGCAAGGGACAACAGGTCGACGTGTCGATGCTGGAGGCGACCATCGCTTTCCTGTCCGGACAGGTCGCCGACTACACCGTCGCCGGACACAAG
>NZ_JAFAVV010000126.1 GCF_019242285.1 Bradyrhizobium sp. | reverse complement strand
AGCCCCACCGCCTGCAGGCGGTCGGGGTCGAGCCAGGCGCGCATGGAATAATCGCGGCTGCCGAACACGATGAGCGAGCCGACCCCGTCGACGCGGGTGAGCGGGTCGACGACCTCGAGCGTCGCGTAATTGGAGATGAACAGCGTGTCGCGCGATTTGTCGGGCGAATAAAGATTCACGACCATCATGATGTCGGGCGAGCTTTTGGCGACGGTGACGCCGATGTTGCGCACGTCCTGCGGCAGGCGCGGCTCGGCGATCGCGACCCGGTTCTGCACCTGCACCTGTGCGATATCGAGATTGGTGCCGAGGTCGAAGGTCACCGAAATCGTGAAGCGGCCGTCGGCGGTCGAGTTCGACGAGACATAGAGCATGTTCTCGACGCCGTTGATCTGCTGCTCCATCGGCGTGACCACGGTCGCTGCCACCACGTCGGCGCTGGCGCCGGGATATTGGCCGGACACGTTGATGATGGGGGGCGCGATCTCCGGGTATTGGGCGACCGGCAGGCGGAAGAACGACACGCCGCCGACGATCACGAAGACGATCGAGACGACGGCGGCGAAGATCGGCCGGTCGATGAAGAAATGCGAGATGCGCATGATCTAATCGGTCTTGGAGCTGGGGCCGCCGGCGGTCGCGGGTGCCGCCTTCTCCTGCGGCTTGACCTTGACGCCGGGGCGCACGCGCATGAGCCCGTCGACGATGACGTTGTCGTCGTCCTTGAGCCCGTCCTTGACGACGCGCAGGCCGCCGATGGTCGGGCCGATCGTGACGTAGTTCTGGCGCGCCGTGTTATCGCCGTCGACCACCATCACGAACTTGCGGGTCTGCTCGGTGCCGATGGCGACGTCCGGCACCAGCAGCGCCTGGTAGGGCGGCGAGCCCGGCACCTGGATGCGGCCGAACATGCCGGGCGTGAACAATCCGCTCGGATTGGCGAACACCGCGCGCCCGCGGATCGTGCCCGACGTCTGGCTGATCGCGTTGTCGACGAAGTCCATGCGGCCGTCGTGCTCGAACCCGTTCTCGTCGAGGAGCTTGAGCTTGACCGGAATCGAGGACCAGTCCTTGCCGCGGTTCATCCGCTCGTAGCGCAGGTAGGCGGACTCGTCGAAGGTGAACTCGAAGCGGATCGGGTCGATCGACACGATGGTGGCGAGCAAGGTGGTCGAGCCGCTGGTGCCGCCGGGAATGAGGTTGCCGGGCGAGACGCGGCGGTCGCCGATGCGCCCGTCGATGGGCGCGCGCAATTGGCTGTACTCCTGGAAGTCGAGCTCCGCTTGGTGGACCAGCGCCTCGTTCGCATGGACGGCAGCCTCGGCAACGCGCTTGGCCTGGGTGCGCTGATCGAACACCTGGGTGGTGATGGTCTTGTCGCGCACCAATTGCTCGCCGCGCGCGAGGTCCGCCTCGGCGTAGGACAGCGTCGCCCGCGACTGGGCGAGGTTGGCGCGTGCCTGGTCGAGAATCATCTGGAACGGCCGCCGGTCGATGGTGAAGAGCAGGTCGCCTTTCTTGACCATCTGCCCGTCGGTGAAATGGATCGAGGCGAGATAGCCGGACAGGCGCGAGCGCACCTCGACCGAATCGACCGCCGCGAACCGACCGACGTATTCGTCCTGATCGACGATCGTGCGCTTTTCCGGCTTGGCGACGGTGACCGCGGGCGGCGGCGGCGCCGCGTTCTGGGCCGGCGCCGGATTGCTGCCGCAGGCCGCGAGCAGCGGCGAAAGCAGCGCAAGTGACGCGAGGGTCAGCCTCGCCGCCGCCCGGTGATGCGTGTGTCCCATGAGCTTCCCGAAATCGTGCGCGCCGCCCGGCCCGCCGCACCCCAAGGCCCACGCCGGCACTACCTTTTTGCCGGCGTTCGGGGACCCCATATACGCAGCCGTAAGCGGTTCATAACCCCCCAAAACATGGCAATAGCATGCTGGACTTCACTTCAGCCTCGCTGATCGACGACGCCGTTACGGCGCCGGTCGAGCCGGCGCCGGTCGGCAACTCCGACGAGGACTTGCTCGACGCCTATTCGCGCGCGGTGACCGGCGTTGCCGAC
>NZ_JAFAVV010000699.1 GCF_019242285.1 Bradyrhizobium sp. | reverse complement strand
CCATGGTGGCATTGGCTGCCAGCGTCATCGCAAGCGAAAAGCCGGCGTCTCCCGCAAGCGCATCCAGCCCCAGACGGATGGGCGCTTTTCCCGTTGCTTCTGCGACGCGTGCTGCGAGATCGCGTCCTTCCATCAACACGATCTCATGAGCCTCGCCCTTCAGTTGTTCGACTAGAGATTCCCGGCGGACGACGCTGATCAGACGAAGGCCCCATTCACGGGAAAAGGCGGATATCGCGCGCCCGACTCCCGAGTTGCCGGCATTTTGGATGATCCAATCGCCCGGCGACAACTTCACATAGGATTTCAACATTAGAGCCGCAGTAGGAGGATTGATGGCGAGCATGCTGAGCTGCTTCGGGTCAGCATCCGGAGCGACGAAGAGTTCCTTGGCGGGCGCAAGCACAAACTCCTGCCAGGCGGGCTTTCCCATCGGGAGCAAAACACGATCGCCCAACGAAACATTTTGAACGTTATCTCCGACCGCGATCACCCGCCCGACGCCCTCGCTTCCAGCCGGCGCCGGCAGTTTCGGTCGCACGCCATAGAGACCCCTGATCTGAAGCAGATCGGCCGGATCGATCGGCGAATATTCGACCTGTATCAGCGCCTCCTCGGGCCCTACCGGGCCAGGTTCTGGCGATTCCACAAGCTTTGCGACTTCAACCGGGCTGCCGAAGGAGGAGATTTGTACAGCGCGCATAGATTCTGTCCCCTTTGCTCGATGAACTGTCCTCAAAATGGATGATTGCCAGATCGCTGATGCATCCTGAGGCAGGGAACGGGTCAGTCCCGCTTTCCATGTTATATGACGATCATCATTCGATTGCAAATGTGTTAGCCCTCACTCTGCTCGCCGACAGCGAGCGCGCGCATTAGGATCTCCGAGGTCTTGGCTTCGCCTAACGGTGGACACCTGGAGGCCCTGATGGAATCGCATTCCATTCAGTGGCGAGGCTTATCTCTGGTAAGAGCCAAAGCCAGGGATCTGATCGCTGGTGCGGCAAGAACAACCACCGGCAGCATGGCAGCCCACGAAATCAGCCAGGAGGCGAGCCAATTCCAAAGGAAATGGCCGGTCGCCAAGAATGGGAAGCTCGCAATGCCTGCAGCAACAAGAGAGGTCAGTCCAGACTGTATGACCCCAAAGACGAAATGGCTGTAGCGGCGCGGAATGGCAAACATCGATCCTTCCATGCCTTAGGTACCTCGCGAACACGTTCGATCATCAGCGAGATTGAGACGGATGAGACGATGCCCAAACGGATGTCTTTGAGCCTTACGGTCGCGTTGTAAGCAAGCACCTCGCACGAAGCTGCTCGCTCACTCTCCGACTGACGTTCGGATATTTGAGCTCGAATGCGAGCCGCTTGCCTCCATCGGCGACCGGCCGGAATGCTCTACATGCTCGATGCCGTCGCCGAACTCCTCTCGATCAGAGCCTTCCGGGCCGGACCATTGATCATCACGAGTTCATACAGACGATAGATGAGCGGATCGCGAGGTGGCATCGTGGTCCCATCGCCGCGCATCGGAATTTCATGGAGCATTCGTGCTTCGGTAGCGGACAAATCAAAGAGCTCGGCGGCATTTTCTGCCTGCGGTTTGGTCAATTTCATCTGCCCCAGCAGCGCTCCGACAATGAGGACTTCCGAATGCCCTCCGATTTTTTCGCAGATGAATTTCCAGGACCAGCCTTTCTCGCGCTTGATGTCGAGCAGCTTTTCGGTGAGATCGGTACTCTTCATGGGTTTTTCCGTGGGTTGCCTTTGCGGCGGCGACGGCCGAATCTCTGGCCGTCGCCGCGTCTTCGGGCGCATGGAGGATGCTGTAGGTCTCTTTATGCTGCTCGGCTTCTGGCCGACGACAGGTGTTGGACGGCTTCGTCGGTGGTCCAGAGAGCGTGGGCAAGGAATCGAAAATTGATCAGGGCAGCCAAGTAGCCATCCCCTTCGGGGATTCGCGGTCCGGCTGTTGCGTCTTTGACGACGACAACTTCAAACCCCTGTTCGACCAGTTCGCGCAGATGGCCCTCAATGCACAAATTTGCGGCCATGCCTGCCAGAACGACTTGAGAAGCGTTGGCTTTGCGCAATTGAAGAACCAGATCGTTCGTTTCTGGGCCATAGACCTTGTGCGGCGAAGCAATGATGGTCTTTCCATCCAGAATGTACTGCTTGTATGCCGGCAAGAAGTCGGCACCGGACCCTTCAAAGTCGGCTAGCGTGACTGAGCCCTTGCGGTCGAACATCTTGATGTTGTGCATATGCTTTTCGAGCGGGCCTGCGAACTTCCAGCCGTGATCGCAGGGGTAATAGTAGTGCGGCGAAATCGCGACGGGCATCTGCGCTTCCTTGGCAACTTTGAACAGACGTCCGACGTTCGCGACGGTGTCGTTCTCGGTAATACTGGGGCCGAAAACACCCCAGCTAACTCCCTCCGGACTAAGGAAATCGATCTGCGGGTCCACGACAACCAGCGCTGAGCGGGCCACGTCGAATCTGAAATCAGCCTTTGGCAGCGCCGGATTTACCGGCTCTGCGTAGATGCCACCTGACTTTGCGGTCATCGACCACTCCCATTTAAATAGACGACTGGTCACTTATTATCGAATGGCGATCCATCCAGCAAGAGCATTCGTTAGGCAATGGATGATTAGAATTCCGCCGTGGGTTCGACCTCAAGCAAGCAGGCGCAGCAGGACAACCGTTTCAAACCGCTTATACGCGGCGCCGGTTCGTTCGATCTTGGCGCGCATAACCGCGCCCTCCCATGCGTCGACAAGGGCTGCAGCTATCTCCTGAACATCTGCCTTGCGGTCTAGATCACCGGCCGCTTGCGCCTGTCTCAGGCAATCAGAGAGCAACGAGGCCCAATGCCTCAGGATTTGGCGCAGCTTGGCTCGTGCATCCTCGCCGGCATCCGCCATCTCGAGGCCGAGGTTTCCGATAAGACATCCAAGAGCGAACTTCTGCTGCTTGTGGTCCTGCCCGATGGAACGAAAGTGTCGGGCGATACGATCAAGAGGAGCGTACCTCTCGTCATGCAAAATTTGCGTATGTCTGGCCTCTATCGCGGACCAATACTCATCCATCAATTCGATCGCATAGGACTGCTTGTTCTCGAAATACTGATAAAAGGATCCCTTTGGAACTCCGGCCGAGCCGGTAATGTCGGCCACACCGGAGCCAGCAAAACCCTGTTTGCCTACCAGTGTAATGCCGCTCTCAATTAATCGTCTTCGAACTTCGGGATTGGACGGTCTTGGCATGACAGATGAATGACCAATCGGTCGGATATGTCAATTCCCGAATTGCTCAGTTTCGGTCCCCGCGTCATGCGAGCCGCCGTATCGCGCGTACCAACAGGCTATCGAGGTCGCTTCGCGCGGCCCCCTCTGTTACAGAGTCAGAGCGATGGATGAGGATTGCGAACGGCACTGAAAGACTCAAGCAGCCGCGCGAGCTGCAATATGGTCGACTCGGCGAACCAACGCGATGCCAGTTGCACGCCGATCGGCAGCCCGCCCCGACTCGTTCCGAAACGCAGGGATATCGCGGGAAGACCGGTCAGGTTGAACGGCACCGTCGCCCTCAGCATGCTGCGGCCGGAGATCGTCTCGCCGTTCACCACTAGTTCGGTCAGGCCGTGAGGCGGCGCCGGGAATGGCGTCACGGGACAGAGCACCGCGTCATATCTTTCGAAGAAAGCCGCAAAGGCGTCTTTCAATTTCTCGACCGACTGCTCGGCTGCGACGTAGCCGTCTACCGCCGTATCCGGCGACCGCAGGATCGCGGGAATGATCTTGAACAGTTCGGCTTCGCGGCCGGCCGCCAATTGCTTGAAAATCGGCTTGGTCTCGAGGATGTGCAGCTTCGAATACAGGTCGAGCGAGTTGTATGTCTCCAGCTCCGGGATGACCACCTCTTCAACTTCGCAGCCGGCCTCGTTCAGCGCTTTCGCCGCGGAGGCGACGGTCGCGGCTGCGTCAGGATCGACAGGTCCGTAGCCAGGCCCGACCAGCCATCCGACGCGCAATGTCCGGTCGGAGTTTTCGCCTATGCCCGTATCGATGTCGATCGGGCTGGTGGCATACCCGTCGCGGCCATCTGGACCCGCAAGGATCGAATAGGCCAACGCAATGTCTCGGACGGAACGAGCCATGGGACCGACATGCCAGAGACGACGAGGCGCCCGCGGCCAGTGGCCCGTCACCGGGATGCGCCCATGAGTAGCCTGTAGCCCGACGATTCCGGTATGAGCAGCCGGCCCTCGCACCGAAATGGCGACATCGCTTCCGAGACCGAGGGGAGACATTCCTGCGGCTATCGCCGCGGACTCGCCCCCGCTCGAACCACAAGGAGTGTGGTTGAGATTCCACGGATTGTTCGTCCGGCCGGTCAACCGATTGTCGGTTTCCGTGGCATAGGAGAATTCGGGCAGGTTTGTTTTCGCGAGAAGGATACCTCCGGCTGACTTCAGCCGCGCCACGGCCGTGGCGTCTTCTTCGGGAATCCGCCCCTTGAAGAGAAGGGAGCCTCGCTAGGTCGGTACGCCAGCCGTGTCCAAGGCGTCCTTGACGGTGAACGGCACGCCATGCAGCGGACCCAACCGGTCTCCCGCGGTAACCGCGGCTTCGGCGCGCTTCGCCTCCAACGCCTTGTCGGCCACCAGCGTGACGATTGCGTTGAGCTTCGGATTCAATTCGTCAATGCGGCGCAGATGATCGCGCACGATCTCGACCGGCGAAATCTGCTTAGTTCGGACGAGTGCAGCCAGCTCAGTCGCGTCCTTCATCATGTCAGAACTCCTATCATCGTCCGCCCGCCGCTGGCGGCCGCCTCGATCCTCAGCCGTGCATACGCACGGACTGGCGGAGCGCCGCGCGGTTGGTCATCTTCGCGAATTGTCGGAGGAAGCGTTCATCTCCTACTCACGTGGCGAATCCACCGGCATCAATTTTGCCGTAGCGAACGCATGCCGTGTCGCCGGATTCTCCCCCAAGATCGTTCACGAAGCGACCCAAATCCAGACGGCGATCAGTCTGGTCGCCGCCGGGATGGGTGTCGCGCTGGTTCCTTCCTTGCACTCCCGGGTGAAGAACCGGAAGGTCCGTTTTTTGGCTCTTCAAGGTCGCTCTCCGTCGCTCGATATTGGTCTCGCGATCGTCTACAATGCGACCAGCGAGACCGAGATAGGCAAGACGTTCCGGGATTTCTGCCTGCAACTCTTGGAGAAGGCGTGATCCTCGCGCGCTCGGACACTACCGTTCGCAGCGCGAGGCATCTTCGCTAAGGGAGGCGCAGCGCATCCGGAGGCGGCGCGGCGCCGATCCACACGGTGCGCTCTTCAATAACCCATCCGCTTGAGATCTTCGGCCACGAAGTTCTGACCGCTCCGGTTCTTGACCGAAGGCAAGTCGGCCACGCGTTCCTGCCACTGTTTGAGCGGGGTCGCGTCCGCAGGAGCCAGGCCCAGCGCTTGCGCGAAATTCAGCCCGGCCAGCAGGGTGATGTCGGCCATGGAGAAAGCATCGCCTGCCACATAGGGCTGACGGCCAAGGACTTCGTTGAAATATTTGAGGCCTTCCTTGGCCTTTTCGCCCTGGCGCTGGCCCATCTCGGTCCTGCCCGCCCATTCCGGGCTCTTGAAGGCCTGTAACGCGGCGCCCAGCCCCGGCGTGGCGTGGTGGAAGAACTCGCCGACCGGATCCAGCACGAGGGCCTCGGCTCGCCGCTGCATCATATGGATCAGCGCCTTCTCGCGCGGCGTCCGGCCGGTCAGCGTCGGCTTGCCGTCGAGATTGTCGAGATATTCGGTGATGGCGGTGCACTCCGAGATCAGGGTGCCGTCGTCGAGTTCGAGCACCGGCAGGACGCCGGACGGATTTTTCGCGAGAAACGCCGGCTGCTTGTGCTCGGCGGCGATCAGGTCGACGGGAACGAACTCGACCTTATCGCCCAG
>NZ_JAFAVV010000037.1 GCF_019242285.1 Bradyrhizobium sp. | reverse complement strand
GGTCGCCCCGGTACGCAGCTTCAGCGGCCGATCGGACCTTTTTCGTATCCGATTCTCGGAGGCGTTGCCCGGCCTCAAACTGGGCAGATGATCATATCTACCCGCATTCCAATCGTGGCTCCAAGCTGCTCGATGTTGCATCCTGATACGCCGACGTTCCTCTTTTGGTAGTCTTCTTTCCGGATGCGGATGTTTAGCTCTGAAATTCACTCGGGTTCGGTGATCCGTCGCGGTCATTTCCTCCATCACATTCGCATATTCTCGGTCTCCCTTGAGGGCGTTAATGGAGCGGATGTCGCGAACTATGTTGGCAATATTTATTGACGATGGGATCAGAACCTTCGCGACCGGTCCATCTTTCTTCGCCAGCACCGACCAACCCGGAATCGTGCCAGGCGCCAAAATGGCTATCAAATTATTTCGGACGAAAACTCGAGCATGGTATGTGCCACCCTCATGCCACCATTGGACGGAGAACTCGTCCGGCGACTTCGGTGGGGAAAACTCCGCATCGCTTACAAACGGAACAGGGTTGCGCGGCGGAAGACCATGACGGGCATCATCAAAGTTGCTCGGAGCGGCGACACGATTGTAGAGCCATACGTCCGCCACTCTATTTCCATCGGCATCGAACAAATACGCATAGCAGGCTCGACCATCGTCATCGATTGTCAGTTCATGACTTACATTTTTTGAAGAAAAGGAGCATTCGAAAGTCATCGCGGGCCTCCATTATTATCATCCTCTTCCAACCGAACTCTAGCAGCATCCTGCATCTGGATCTTTTCGCTTTTGGGCAACCGTGGAAGATGATCAAATCGTCCCTCTCGTTGATCCTTAGACCAAAATGCATATGCCTCGCGTTTTCTTCGATTGGGTTCAACCTTTGATTTCTCTTGACCGGTGTTAGCATGGAGCCGTTTAAAGTTCTTGCCAAGCCGATGTTCCGTCCTGGTAATCTCAACCCAGACTCCACCATGGACTTGCCCCTCGTGGTGGCCTTCTAACGCATAACCATCATCCCCGATGGGACCACGTCCAAGCTCTTCAGGATATCCCTTTATGCGGTCCGCCGGGAGTTTACGTCGCGGGGGTAGCTCCTCTCCTCGCCCAGAAACAGAAACGGCGCCCGAAGGGGCGCCGTTTTGCGATAACTGGCCTTGATCAGGCGGGGGACCCGTGGTCTCTGCGCCAGCCTGGTCGGGCGGCGGCCGACGGGTTTCGGCTTCTTCGGGTGGCGGCCGACCAGGCTCGCCAATTTTTTCAGTTGGCGGCTGAACGACCTCGCCAACTTCTTTGGGCGCCGGAAGCTGGCGACTTTCTAGTCCTGCTGGTGATCCGCGTCGCGGTGCAATGAGCGAGAGCGCAGTATCAGCATTTCGACGAGCCTCGTCGTAGGTCATGCCCCCCGGTGTCTGCCCGGTCGCCAATTCCGCGTCGCGAACTTTATCCTCGCCGTAGAGACCAACCGCTTCGCGCCGCAGCGCTTGGTCGACCGCCACCATGGGATGGCCCATCAGGGAACGAGCGGCCCCCTGTAATGGCGCAAACGGGAGAGCTGCGGCAGCAAGCAGCCCTTGGCCGGTGCGGCCAAGACTCTCCAGTGTGCCTTCGCTCGCCATGTCGCGATCGCCGCCAAGCGACGACGGCAGTGTGCGACGAAGATTTTCCCACGCCTCCCGAGTCGAGGCTGCCATCTCGCGTGGAATGTCCGTGATCCCAGCAACAAATCCAGAGGGAAGCTCCACTGGACTAGGGCCCCCAAACAGACCGTTGATGGTCGCCCCCTTTATCGCGCCGGCCGGAATCAGATCGTCGAACAGGCCGGGCGGCGCCGATGTGTCGTCGCCGGCGTTTGTTTGGCCCGAAAGCGCCACAGCAAGCTGTCCTTTGCGCGTGGGCGCTTCTATTCTGTCGTCGCCGGGGTCGGTGCCGGCCGTTGAGCGGGGGAGCGCTGGCTCATCCGCTCCCCCCGGCGCAGCAACCTTTGCTGCTTGTGCCACGCCCCCAGCATCGCCGGCCGGGATCAGATCGTCGAACAGGCCGGGCGGCGGCGCGGACGTTTGGGCCGACGCCGATGGAATGAGATCCTCGAACATGCGGCGTCACACTGCGGGCGAGTAGTAGCCGTGATCGGCCAGCCGCTGCCTCACCGCCTCGTGCGACGC